>NZ_LMVE01000086.1:0-144393 GCF_001432185.1 Cylindrospermopsis sp. CR12
ATAACCGTTGAAAAAATCCAGTCACCTAAGGTTACCGGGTACGATAGTAAGTGGGTCAGTGGAATTAAATATAAGATTAACGTAGGTTGGGTTGAAGAAGGAAGTGTTAATAGTGTTATGGCGATCGCATCTACAGTAGCAGCAAATTCCGTGTTTATTGATGAGCAGAAGGATTCGATTAAACCTATTAATGCGAATAAAAAACTAAATCTGTATTATTTGATTCCTAATCGGGTGGAATTGAAAGTTAAAATAACAAAAACCTGTCAAATTGTTATATAACCCTGGAAAGTTGACAACACATATAACCGAAAACAAAACCCTATTCCCAGCTTCGATTTTTCGACTGGATAATGGTTTGACATTTATTCATCAGGAGATAGCAGCTACCCCCGTGGTGGTAGCGGACGTGTGGGTGCGTGCAGGAGCAACTTCGGAATCAGATCCCTTGTTTGGCATGGCACACTTTTTAGAACACATGATTTTTAAGGGCACAGCTAGTTTGGGTCCAGGGGAGTTTGACTATAACATCGAGCGTATGGGTGGGATCAGCAATGCAGCTACTAGCCACGACTATACCCATTACTATCTTGCCACAGCTAACCACTATTTAGCAGATACTCTTCCTCATTTGGGAGAACTGTTACTCAATGCAGCTATTTTTGAAGATGAATTTATACGTGAAAGGGATGTGGTTTTGGAAGAAATTCGTAGTTGTGCGGATGATCCTGATGCTATGGGATTTGAAGCACTATTAAAAACCGTCTATGAGAACCACCCTTACGGAAGACCTATTTTGGGAACAAAAAAGGAATTAATGGAAAACTCACCGGAAGCGATGCGATGTTTTCATCGTCGTCATTACCAACCGGAAAATATGACTGTGGTCATAGTGGGAGGGATAGAAAGAGATACTTCATGGGAAATTGTCAATAAAACATTTAAAAATTTTAAAAACCAGGATGATTTTCCCACATCTAATCAACTAGCACCACCCCAAATTAGGGATGTTAAAAGGCAAGAATTAATATTACCTAGAATAGAGCAAGCGCGTTTAATCATGGCTTGGAATTTGCCCGGAATGGAGGAACTGGCCATAGCAAATGGTTTAGAGATACTATCAGTCATTTTGGGACAGGGAAGAACTTCTCGTTTAGTCAATGATTTAAGGGAAGAGAAACAACTAGTACAGGAGATCTACACTAATTTTTCAGTGCAAAAAGACTCTAGTTTGCTCACAATTACCGCCTACTTAGAACCTGAATATCTGGATAGAGTAGAAAATCTGATTTTGGAACATTTACATAGGTTGCAAATTCATGGTGTCACCGAGCAAGAACTTAAACGAACCCAAAGATCTCTTTGCAATGACTATGCGTTTAACACAGAAACGCCAAATCAGCTAGCATCTCTTTATGGCTACTATAACACAGTTGCCAAAGCCCAATTGTCTGTTGCTTATCCGGAGCAGATTCAGTCCTTCAATACCAAAAAACTGCAAAAAGTGGCTCAAAATTATCTTTCGCTACAAGATTATGCAGTTACTATAATGAAACCGTATTAACGAGTAAGAATGCAAAACAGAAACAATATAGATGATTGTAAATTTTCCATCCATCGTACAACACTAGCAAATGGCATAGTGTTATTGATAGCTGAAAACCCCATAGCGGATATTATAGCAGCCAAAATTTTTGTTCGTGCTGGTAGCTGTTATGAAAATCCAGAAAAAGCAGGGTTGGCAAATTTATTATCAGCAGTGATGACCAAGGGTTGTGATGGTTTTTCCAGTCTAGAAATTGCTGAAAAAGTTGAATCCGTAGGTGCAAATTTAAGCGTGGATGCAAGTACAGATTACTTTTTGCTCTCTTTAAAAACAGTCAGTGCTGATTTTGCAGAAATTTTAGCTCTGTCGGGTTTATTGTTAAAATCGCCCACATTTCCTGAAAAACAAATAGAACTAGAAAAGCGATTAGCAATACAGGATGTTCGTTCTCAGAAAGAACAACCCTTTAACCTAGCTTTTAAAGAGATCCGCGAAGCAATGTACCAAAATCATCCCTATGGTAGGTCAGTGCTGGGTACAGAAGCAAGCATACATGGCATTAATTATAAAGACTTGGTTGAATTTCATCAAAACCATTTTCGTCCAGATAATATAGTTATAAGTATTGCTGGGAGGACAAAAGCCAAAACTGCCATAGAAATGGTCACAGAAGTTTTTGGCGATTGGACACTACCAAACACCGCAAGACATGCACTTGATTTACCCAAAATTTCCATTGCTCCCAAATCTTGTCTTCAACCCTTAAATACACAACAGTCAATAATTATGCTGGGTTATATGGGGAGTTCCATAAATTCTCCCGCATACCCCGTCCTCAAATTGTTATCCACATACCTAGGAAATGGACTTTCTAGCCGTCTATTTGTAGAATTGCGAGAAAAAAGAGGTTTAGCCTACGAAATCTCAGCCATTTATTCTACTAGACCATATCCAGCATCATTTATAGTGTATATGGGTACTGCACCAGAGAATACTAGCAGGGCAATTAAAGAGTTGGGTCAAGAAGTAGAAAGACTTTCTCAGATTGAACTTTCCCCGGAAGAATTACAAACCGCGAAAAATAAAATCTTAGGACACTACGCCCTGGGGAAACAAACCAATGGACAAATTGCCCACATATATGGGTGGTATGAAATTTTGGGATTAGGTATTGAATTCGACCATGAGTTTCCTCAGCTAATCAATCAGGTCAGTCCGGAATTAGCTATGACAGTAGCCAATAGTTATTTAAAAACACCCTACTTATCTTTGGTTGGCCCTGGGGAGGCGATTGACCTAACTACCGCATGAGATAAAATGGTGATGTCAAATTCTTGAGCTAAATCCTTTAGTAAGTTTTACCGAATCAGTTTCTAACCCAATCAATTGTATGCGATATAACTTGAGCAACTCGACTAATTGGATCGCCCACATCACCAAGGTTCACCACTGGCCATTACTAATTTTAACTCCTTTAGTTCCAATGGGTGGCAATATGCTATCCATAGCATACACGCCAATTGCCCAGGTAACTGGAGTTGGTAGTATCAACCGTCCCATGCTAAAAATTGGTAGTCAAGGCGAATCGGTATCAGAATTGCAAGCAACACTGGCACTTTTGGGTTTCTATTCAGGACCCGTGGATGGGGTTTATCGAGACTCCACAGCCAAAGCAGTTTCTCAGTTCAAGCAAGTAGTTGGTCTTGCTCCTGATGGTATTGTAGATACCATAACCTGGCAGAAACTTTTTCCTAGTGTACCAAATATTGGCATCACTACCCCCCGTAATAACCCTGAGAATAGACAACCTACCACAAGAAGTGGTAGAGAAGGTAACAGTAACAACAACATAATAAGGAAAAATACTCAGCCTCAACAAGTTGTTACTCAGCCACCTGCTCGACCAATCATGGTTTTTAAACCTACTCCTGTTAGTCAGCGAAATCCTAAAATTCAGTATACCCAATCTGGGTGGGCCATTTTGCGTTTGGGTAATACTGGTGCAGAAGTGACAAAATTACAAAGATTGCTCAGAGCTTTAGGATTTTTTCCTTCCCCCATAGATGGTAAGTTTAGTGTCACTCTGGAGAGAGCAGTTAAAGCAGCTCAACTCCGTTATGGTTTGACTGCAGATGGTGTAGTAGGTGGACAGACTTGGGACGTTTTTATCCAACGATTACCTAGACTACCTTGATTTTTGTTGTAGAATTTGGAAAGTTGCGATCGCTCATCAACCTAATAACTAGCATGAAACACCTTTTACTAACTTGGATCGGTACTGCCTTGGCACTGTTAGTCACATCTAAATTTGTTCCTGGCTTTACGATTACCAGTCCGGTAGCTGCGCTTAGTGCGGCGGTCATTATCGCGCTTGTCAATGCTATTGTTCGTCCAATTTTGAATATTCTAGCATTCCCAGTTACCTTTCTCACTTTTGGACTATTCAGTTTTGTTATTAATGCTTTATGTCTTTTGTTAGCTAGTAAGATAGCTGCTACTTCTGGTTTTCGGATTGATGGTTTTGTACCTGCTTTTTTAGGGTCTATTGTTTTGTCAATTGCTTCCACATTAATTAACTACTTTATGCGATTAATCGTTTAGTATGGGGGAGCAGGAGAGAATTTCAAGCTCTTGTAGCAACAGCTATAGTCATAGATCCTTGGTTCGGTAGACGGAAAATTTCTTTGGGAACTAACAACTGAGCTCTGGAATTGTTTTGAGCAGCACAAAGAAGAGCTGCTGCTTCTGCTATGCTTGGTGTTCCCATAATTTTGGTAATTATTTGACTGGGATTGGGAACACTGATACTTGATAGGGTGGTTGAGCTAAAGGTTTGTAATCTGAAATTGTTTTTTAAGCAAAATTCGACTAGTCCTGGCTCTGACGCTTTAGTTTCAATAGTGGCTATCCGATCTATAGTCTGGGGATCTATTCTGTATTTTTGGCACACTTTGTTGAGTCCTAGCTCAATCAAGAGACAGGAAACCCCCTTTTGACAACCAATACCTACCCAGACCTGCTTTCTACCTGGACTGAATATTAATTCTATGTTCTGTTGGGGGATGCACATTTCGTTCCATAAATTTGGTTCATATAATAGTCTTTTTGTCAAGTATTTAGAGTCGATATATGAGATAGTAATATGAGATATGAGTAATTGATAAGCTGAGGTAATACCATTTTTATTATTTCTTTGTTATTTTGTATTTAGCGGGACAGTTATTCCACATACCGTGAGTTTCAATGGCAATTAGTTAGGGGGTTCCTAAGCTGTTATACGGGATATTTTGGACAGATTCAACTTTTAAGCATCTTATCTAGAATAACCAGAGCAGCATAACAATATTCCCTAAAGATTTCTATGGTACTAAATCAAAGAAATTGTGTTATTCCCAGGAGAAGAGGATATAAAACTATGACCACGACAGATACTCAACCTATCATTTTTGCCACCTTGGTTGACCATAAAGTAAATGGTAAACAATCAAGACATAAGTTTGATTTACTTAAGCCCATACGTCAATGGCTAGATGATATAGAAATAAAAAACTCTCAAGTTGCACGTTTGATAGCTAAATTGATTCCTGCTCAATGTCCTTTTGAGCGAGACATTAAATTGTTTAATCGCAAAATCGGCCACATTCCACCTCTGTGCAAACTCAATCCGCTGTATGATCAGTTTGTGGGGTTGCGGTTTCGTGCTTTGTGTTATTTGGCTGATGAATGCGGGGAAGACATTAGGTTTTACTGCTAAGTATGAGGAAGTAGGTAAATTAATTAATGCTATTACATCTAAGCACATGGTTAGAAGTTGAAAAATATCTACAAATTTCCTCGGGGATTATTATTCCCATTGGATCTACAGAGCAACATGGACCAACGGGTTTAATTGGCACCGACGCAGTATGCGCCGAGTTCATATCCCATGGCGTGGGGGAAGCAACACAAGCTATGGTGGGACCTACCATTAATGTTGGTATGGCATTACATCATAGTGCTTTTCCCGGTACTATCAGTTTACGACCTAGCACCCTAATTTTAGTGTTGAGAGATTATATAAGTAGTTTAGCAAAAGCGGGTTTTACCAAGTTTTATTTTATTAATGGACATGGCGGTAATATTGCCACTTTAAAAACAGCTTTTTCCGAAACCTATGCCTATTTGGAAGATATACAAGTAAAAAACTTCCAAAAAGTGCAGTGTCAACTTGGTAATTGGTTTACATGTACTTCTGTGTACAAACTGGCCCAGGAGTTGTATGGAGATAAGGAGGGTTCCCATGCTACTCCCAGTGAGGTAGCACTAACCCAATATATTTATCCCCAAGCAATTAAACAGTCTTTTCTTGCACCAGATGTTGCAAGTGGTCACAGAATTTACGGACCTAACGATTTTCGTTTACGTTATCCTGATGGTCGCATGGGTTCCCATCCTGACTTAGCTACTCCTGAACATGGCAAGCAGTTTTATGATTTGGCTGTGGAAGAGTTAAGTACAGCATATTCCAAGTTCCTTAATCAAGATTGAATGTAGTTTATACAAAACCTGTAAGGATGTAAAAGGACAAACGTTAAGTCTTGATTAAGCTTGGGCATTACCCTCTGCTCGTGCAGCTTGTTTGACAGCAGCAGCAACAGCGCTAGCAACGCGGTTATCAAACACAGAGGGAATGATATATTCCCGGTTTAAATCTGAGGTATTCACTAAAGAAGCGATCGCCTTAGCAGCTTCTAAGCACATATTACTAGTAATAACTTTAGAACGACAGTCTAAAGCTCCACGAAATACTCCGGGAAAGGCTAGAACATTATTAATTTGATTAGGATAATCACTGCGTCCTGTGGCCATGACCGCAACGTTTTTAGGCGCTAATTCCGGTTGAATTTCCGGGATAGGATTAGCCATAGCAAAAACGATAGCATCTTTGGTCATGGACTTGACCATTTCCGGTGTTAAAACCCCAGGTTTACTCAAACCAATAAACACGTCTGCACCCTGGGTAGCGCCAACTAGGGTTCCTTGAGCTTTAACTGCGAATTCCAGTTTTTCTGGGTTCAAATCCGTACGATTAGTAGATATGATTCCCTGAGAGTCACACATCCA
Organism: Cylindrospermopsis sp. CR12; assembly: GCF_001432185.1. Classification (NCBI taxonomy): domain Bacteria; kingdom Bacillati; phylum Cyanobacteriota; class Cyanophyceae; order Nostocales; family Aphanizomenonaceae; genus Cylindrospermopsis; species Cylindrospermopsis sp. CR12. The sequence continues at coordinate 6,650 of NZ_LMVE01000086.1, forward strand.
GATTTGTTCTGCACCAGCTTTGCGCAGTAAGCGGGCCACGGCTATTCCTGCAGCGCCAGCACCATTAATCACGATCCGAATTTGATTAATAGACTTATTAACTAGTTTTAGGGCATTTAATAAAGCAGCCAGAGTTACAATAGCAGTACCATTTTGGTCATCATGAAAAATAGGAATGTCTAATTCCGATTGCAGTCTCTGTTCAATTTCAAAACATCGAGGTGCAGCGATGTCTTCCAAATTGACGCCGCCAAATACGGGGGCAATATTTTTCACAGCCCTGATAATTTCTTCAGTGTCTTGAGTATCTAAACAAATAGGGAAAGCATCTATATTGGCAAATTCCTTGAATAACATTGCCTTACCCTCCATTACTGGTAAAGCAGCTTCAGGACCGAGATTACCCAACCCCAAAACCGCACTACCATCGGTGACAATAGCAACAGTATTTTGTTTAATAGTCAAACGGTAAACTTCCTCAGGTTTTTGGGCGATCGCCTGACAAATTCTTCCTACTCCTGGAGTGTAGGCCATAGCCAAGTCAGAGACCGTTTTGATGGGAATTCTACTAGCAATGCTGATTTTTCCACCTTCATGTAAATTAAAAGTTCGGTCATAGACATTAATCACCTGAATATCCGTCAGCTCTTTTACTGAATTAACAATAGTTTCACCATGTTCACCACTTGCTGCATCTACAGTAATATCACGTATGGAGTTATGTCTATTTTGTTCAATTAAATCTATTTGTCCAATATTACCACCAGTCAGAGCGATCGCCTGGGTAACAGATGCTAACATTCCCACCCGGTTGGGAATTTTGAGACGTAGGGTCACACTGAAACTGGAATTAGGGGTCAGGTTTGTCATGGTATTGTGAGAGGTTTCCAAGTTGAGACTTTAGATTTGATTTTGACACATATTTAAGGGATAAAGGTTTTAATAGCCCTAATTTTGTCGATTTACCAGAGTTGCACTGGCCTGATCTACTGGCATTAATATCACCTGGTTAATATTAACATGAGCAGGTCTAGTGGCACAGAAAAATATTACATCTGCTACATCCTGAGCAGTTAGTGGTTTTATTCCTTCATAAACTTTCTTGGCTTTTTCCCGATCTCCATGAAATCGCACCTGACTAAATTCCGTTTCCACCATCCCAGGATCAATGGAGGTTACTCTTATAGGGGTTCCTAATAAATCCAATTTTAAACCCTCAGAAATAGCTTTTACTGCTGCTTTGCTTCCACAATAAACATTCCCTCCAGGATAGGTTTGATGACCAGCGATCGAGCCAATATTTATAATATGACCACTACCCCGGTCTACCATACCCGGTAAGACATAACGGGTTAAGTATAGTAACCCCTTTATATTAGTATCAATCATTTCTTCCCAATCTTCAATATCGCCTAAATATAACTTATCCAATCCCCTACTCAGCCCAGCATTATTAACCAAAACATCCACTTCCGACCATGGTGAAGGTAAGCTACTAATTGCCACTTCTACTGCTGCTCTATCTCTCACATCTAATTGCAGCAAATGGGTTTCTGTTTTATATAATTCATATAGCTGGTGTGCTTGATATTCTAGATTTTCCAGTCTTCTTGCAGCTAAAATTAGTCTGTAATGTTCTCGCCCAAATACTGTCGCACAAGCAGCACCTATACCACTACTTGCACCTGTAATTAATATGGTTTTTTTACTAATTTTGGTCATATTTTAAAGTTCATTATATCATGGTCAAGTCTACTAGTCAACCCCAAGGGGAAAATTCTTGGGGTTGGAAAGAGTGTTATCCAGTTTTTAAAAACATACTGGAACCACATCCGACTGATAACAAATACCCGCTTGCCTAAATCTCTCCAAAGCTTCACCTAGGCGATCGCAATCTGCTATCAAACTAATTCTCACATACCCTTCACCACCAACCCCAAAAGCATTACCAGGAGTAACCACCACACCAGTTTTTTGCAAGATGTTGAGGGCAAAATCCGTAGAACCCATACCTGGAGGGCACTTAACCCATAAATACATGGTTGCTTTAGTAGGATTAATATTCCAACCCAACTTGCTTAAACCAGCAATCAGAAAATCTCGCCTAATGCTATAACGTTGCTGTACTGTATGTAAGTAAGAATCTGGTAGGCGTAAAGCAGTTTCTGCGGCGGTTTGTAATGCGGAAAAAATCCCATAGTCCAAATTGGTTTTGAGAGTTCTTAAACCTTGGATAACATGACGATTACCCACTACAAAACCAACTCGCCAACCCGCCATATTATAGGTTTTAGATAGGGTATGAAATTCCACACCAATATCTTTGGCACCGGGGATTTCTAGCAAACTGGTGGGTTGATAACCATCAAAAGCTAATTCAGCATAACACAAATCATGGACCAGTAGAATCTCATGCTTTTTAGCAAAAGCCACTATTTCCTCAAAAAACTCCCGTGGTGCAGTTGCTCCTGTGGGGTTGCTAGGGTAATTAAAATAGAGGATTTTTGCTTTTTGAGCTACTTCATCGGAAATAGACCCTAAATCAATTAACCAATCATCCTTCTCCTGCAGAATGATATTATGAATTACTCCCCCAGCAATAATTGGACCTCGGAAATGCACGGGGTAGGAAGGAGAAGGCACTAAAACCATATCACCCGGATTAATATAGGCGATCGCCAAATGTGCCAAACCTTCTTTAGAACCTAATAGAGGTAATGCTTCGCTGTCAGGGTCTAACAGCACATGATAGCGCCGATAATACCATTCGGTAATTGCCTTACGAAAATTAGCAGTACCTTCAAAGGGTGGATAACCATGATTAGCAGGATTTGCCAAAGCTGTTTTGGCTGCTTCTATAATTGGTTGAGGAGTTGCACCATCAGGATTTCCCATTCCTAAATCAATTAAGTCCAGTCCTTGCTCTCTAGCCTTGGCCTTTAATTCATCCAATCTAGCAAAAACATAGGGTGGTAGTTTCTTTATCCTATCTGCGGGGGTAATCCAACTTAAACTCATTCTTCAACCTCGGAATAATTCGTCACTCTTTGTAAGCATTTTTAATGATGGCCAATTGTCAACTAATCGTTTGGGTAGTTAACGATGATGAGTCCCTTTGTCTTAGAACCGGAGCGGTAGTAGAAATCATCGCCGCCATTAACTGTTCCGAGGATAGGGAAAAGGGTAACCGATGGATATCAGAATTAGGTGCTAGGGCTATTTCTGCTGCTGTTTGCAATTGAGTCAAAGAAATATTTCCCAGTCCCAAATCCGCCAATTTTTGTGGCAGTCCAATTTCTGTATAGAATTTTAATAACTGCTGTCTAGCGGTTTCCGCTAATTGATTGCCCTGAAGCATTTCTTCTAATCGCAATTGCACTAAAATTCCGTATGCCACCTTTTCTCCATGAATGCTACCATGTCCACAAATGTGAGTTAACCCATTATGTACTGCATGGGCAGCAACTGTACGACAGCGGGCTCCCCCTAAACCACCAATCACACCTGCTAACATCACACTGCAATCTACCACCTCTTGCCAAATTTGACTACCAGGAGAGTCTAAAGCTGCTGCGGACTTTTGTAATAGTATATCGCGTAAAACTCTAGCTTGTTGGACTGCGGCAATAATCAGTGTATCCTGCATATTACCACTACTAACAGATGCTTCATACCATTTGGCAATCCCATCTCCAATTCCAGCTACCAGAGTTTCCCGGGGTGCGGTTTTAATCAAATCATAATCTAAAATCAGCAAATCCGGACACCGACACAAGGGAACATCATATAAAAATGCCCCCGATTCAGAATACACATTAGATAAAGCTGTCCATGCTGCACAGGTAGCAGCAGATGTAGGAATTGTTACTACTGGTAACTGTAATTGATGTCCTAATAATTTAGCTGTGTCTATGGATTTGCCGCCACCTAGTCCAATAATCACATCTGCTCTATGTTCCTTAACTGCTTTCCGTAACGCTTTCAAACTGACTTCACAGCAATCTGGGCTATAGGAAGTAGCAAAAGCATTCAAATCCCCACTTTGGAAGATGGTCTGTAAACTCTCCTGATAAATATTGAGAGTATGTTTTCCTGTCACAATTAGGGGACGATTCCCTAAGGTAGAAATTTCTGAAATAGCAGCTGACCTGAGAACACCAGCACCTCGGATTACTTTTGCTGGAGCAACAGTTAATGTCAAGAAAGAACTAGTGGTGGGGGTGGATAATAGACTAGCCATGATAGACACGATAGACATAATAGATATAGTATGGCAAAAACCATCACAAATATTAATAATAAATATGTACTATATGGGTCAAAACCTAAATGATTTCAGGATGGTGGTAACTGGCGAAATTTGTCTAAGAAGACTTCCACCAACATTTGTGGGTCTTCGCGGGTAACTAGTGTTCTTTCCACTTTGCCCAAGTAGACAGGTGTTGATATACCTGTTTCTGGGTGGAGAACTGTCCGAGCGCGAATTGTCAAACTGTTGTTACCTCCAGCTCCCATGCGCCCGTAGGAGTATAGATTACTGGCTGCTTGGCGTAAGGTTGCTTCCAGCTGGGTAGGAGTAATATCTGGACTGGTAGCAATTACAGCCTGATTGGAACCATTGTCATAAACTAAAGTATATCTAGCAGCACCAGGAATTACTGTACGACTCAGGGGAACTAGGGATAGTGAAAAGAGTCCTGCTGTAAGCACAAGCATAAAACCAGTTGCACCTACCAAGCGAAAACGTAACCCCCATTTAAACAGAAGAGCTAAAATTGTCAGTGCTGCAAGTGCTATGGTCGTGATTCCCGACCATTGAGAGTATTGAAGAAAGTCTGCTGTAGTGGGCATAAACTAAACATAAAATTGTAATTGCTGATATCCCATAGAATAGGATAAAATCTGGAATTTACGCAAAAATTCCATGTTGGAGTTAATGATGGGAACCTTCATAGCGATGAGCTACACCATATAAAGCTGCTAAAATTACCCAGAATAGGGCACTTAATATCAGGTCAAAAGTAGTCACATCTACCATGTTAAAAATTATCCAGCCTATAAAAGCTAATAGGTAACTCAAAAAGACCAATCTATTTTCTTTTGGTAAAGAGGACTTATACCAAATTTTAATAGCAGAAATTAGTATCCAAGCCAAAAAGACAAAAAACAAGCAGGTAGTAATTAAACCAGTTTCTGCTGATAGCATTAAAAACAGATTGTGAGGATGGTTAATACCAACACCCATTTTTTGCTCATAAAGGTGAGGAAAACTGCGTAGACCCCAACCGGTTAAGGGTTGTTGTAGGGTCAAATCCCAAGCAAACTGCCACTGGGTTTTACGCATTAATGCCAGGGGTCTGTCAGGATACATTTGATCATTTAATCGCGCCCAGATGAAATAGGGAATGAAACTACGAAAAACGGAAGCGATTCTCTCAGTTGCAAAGGCTGCTAACATAATACTGGCAGTTACCCCCGTTATTCCAGCTACAATTAGTCGCCAACGTTTATAAAGAGAATAGGCAATACAAGCCACAACTGCTATTCCCCACCCATTGCGAGAGCTGGTTAAAATCAAAGCTAAAAAGTTAGCAATGATCACTACACTTAAAAATATAAACCCTAGGGGATCTGCTTTTTTGCGGATCTTTTGATAATTTTCTAACCATAAACCCAAGCCCAGAATCAATACGGTAATCAGATAAGCTGCTAGAGTATTGGCGTGCATGAATACGGAGGACATTCTTCCCAAGGGTTCTCCCCCAGGGTAAATTGTCAAATTAATCACCACTGATAGAAATTGCCATCTTGCATGCCAACCTAAAAACAGTTGTGCGAAACCAATCATCACCACAGGTAAAGAACTACATACAATAATCCAAGTTAATTGACGTAATTCACTAACCCTGGTGATTAAAGGAGTTAATCCAGCGAACACCACAAAATATGGCAAGAAATTGAATAATCCTAAAAGAGTATCTGGTTGATCCTTAGCAAATACTGTAAATCCCGTAGTAATTAAAAACCAAAAACTTAAAATTACCAATAAATGATTCAAGGTTTTGTGTTTAATACTGGAGTATTTTTTGCTCCAGGTCTTATAGGATGCCCAACAAATGGCTATGGCCCCAAAAAATGGATTAATGGGGAGAATCAGTAACCCCAGCAACAAACTATTCCATGGTAGTTGTAGACTAGAATGGGGATGGACAAAAAACTGTTGAATTTGTTTTAAGTTGGCTGCCAACATTCTGTGCGAGTGAGACGAATTTGAGCAAGGGTGAAAATAGTGGGAATAATACGACCATAGTTAGTAGAAATTGTCCGCCAACCCAAGTCTGCTAGAAACCAGGCCCACATTACAGGTCCTACGATGGAAAAAACCGTGCGTACCGCACCATAACGAGCAGCACTGAGGGTCATTCCCCGTCGGGCCATTTGGGCGGTAACATAGTTTTTAATTTGTTGACTGGCCATTTCTGTGCCAACAATGGTAGCTTGCTTGGCTACCTGATAGGTGGCTAAATGGGTGGCAAACTGACAAGCAATTTGTTTGAGTAAATATGGTTGAATCACGGAAGTAACCGCTACTGCACTACCAGCTTTGAAAATCAATCCTAGAGAATCTGTAGGCAACAATTGTAACACCGAATTGGGTAAATCTGATGTTAGTAGTTGGGATTGTATCCGAGAGGAGATTTTTTGCCGTTGTTGTCGTGGTAATTTTCTCCAAACTTTTCCTAGAAGATGCAAAAATACTTCTGCTTCTAAATCAACGGTTGATAATTCTTCATAATAGGATATTTTTAAATGTCTACAAACTTGGATTAGGGCTTGCCTATATGTTACTTTGTCAGTACGCTTACGCAATACTGTGATTCCATCAGCTGCTAAAAATCGAAATCTACTCTCTAAAGTATCTAACCAGGCCTGACGATTTTGGCTTTGTACCATAACAGGTTCCGGGGTATGAACGTAATCTAAGGGGTTAAATTTACGACTGAACAGAATTGCGGTGATGTCTTGCAGTTCTTCGTGGGTCGCCAACTCCAGAACTGTCCTCAGTTCATCCAATTTTTTTTCCTCCTTATCCCATGTTTAACTTGGTTTTTTGATATTCTACTTCCTTGATGGATTTCCACCGGATTGTACCAATAGTAACATATCTCGAAAAGTTTGTCTATCAACTGCCCATTCCCTCCCCCCTATTGCCTATTTTTCCTTTATAAAATTGATCCCTAATGTTTATACTTAGTTTTGTGTAGTTTCTTAGCATATTCTTGTGAAATGACAAATAATTATAAATATAGATAATTTGGCGTTTTAATAAAATGGAGTGCAAAAGTTATGAAGACTGTGATTAAGTTAACACAGGAACTGGTAATTGGGGAAATTGAAAGCATTTTGCGCACGTACCCATACAGTCCCTATCAGCAAGTTTTCCAAATTAGTGATTTACGTCAGGAATTGATTGTTTTCGTGATGAATCATCTCCCAGGTATTAATCCTACGATTAATCAAGACCAAATTTTGCCGGTAGGTAATGAAGAGGAAGATAGTGACAATAGATTATTTAATAGACATTTATCAGGTAACTCTTTAGAGCAGCAACTACATCTGCAAAATTTAGTCCACCAGGGAGTTTTTGCTATTATCCAAGCTAAAGCTGATGTAATTAGTCATATTTTGAATGAACCAGTTCATCCTGGTTGTGAACCATCTAATTGGTTTGGCTAATTAAGAGGAGGTAATTGTGGTAGAATGGGAATCAATTAGTAACCAAAACACCATCGGTATGTGAAAAATAAACTATATGAAAGTAGCAGTTACTGGAGCAACTGGATTTGTCGGTAGTCGTCTAGTCCAATGTCTACATGACAGAGGTGAACAAATATTAGTGTTGAGTCGTAATCCTAGATCCGCTGCTAGGACTTTTCCTTCCGAGGTTTTTCCCAACGTGGAAATTTTGGCTTACACACCTGGTGTATCCGGAGTCTGGCAAAATAGAATTGCTGGTTGTGATGCTGTGGTAAACCTAGCAGGGGAACCTATCGCACAACAACGCTGGACTCCAGAACACAAGCTGGAGATTCTTAATAGTCGCAAGTTGGGCACCCAAAAAATTGTCGAGGCGATAGCTGAAGCCAACCCTAAACCGTCTGTGTTAATCAATGCTTCAGCTATTGGTTTTTATGGCACTAGTCAAACCGCTACTTTTGATGAAAATAGCCCCACAGGTACAGATTTTCTCGCTCAGGTCTGTCAACAGTGGGAAGAACAAGCACAAATGGTGAAGAATTATGATGTGCGGTTGGTCATTTTGCGCTTTGGTATTGTCCTGGGTAATGGTGGTGCTTTAGGTAAAATGATTACTCCCTTCAAACTTTTTGCGGGCGGTCCCATTGGTAGTGGTAATCAGTGGTTCTCTTGGATTCATCTCAACGATATTGTAAATCTAATCATTCAGTCCTTGGTTGATCCAAATGCACAAGGTGTGTACAATGCCACTGCTCCCCATCCTGTGCAAATGAAAGACCTTAGCAATACAATGGCACAGGTCATGAACCGTCCTGCTTGGCTACCAGTACCCGAAATCGCCCTGGAAGCACTTTTGGGGGAGGGCGCCATGGTGGTTCTGGAAGGACAACGGGTTCTACCTCAACGTACTCAAGCATTGGGTTTTGAGTATCAGTACCCCCTTCTTCCCTCCGCGTTACGGCAAATCTTGACCTGATTCCCTAATTGCTAAATTTCTTACTCACCCAACTGCTAATTCCACTGAGTAATGCTCCCCCCATTAGCAAGCCAATGGCTGGATTAAATAGGGGGATCCATAGTCTGTGCCAAAGGTCTAATCCTAAGTTCACCCCTGAAGCATTACCCACAATGGCTATGGTAAACCAGCCAAATCCTAAAATCACTAGGAAAAAGTCGGCTACTAGTATTATGTTGACCCAGTTTAATATTTTTTCTTTCATCGAATTATGCTTTAACTGATGTCAAATAACCATGTTTTCACTTTAGCTAAATTGTTCCAATTGGGCTTTCTAGCTAAACCATCCTCAATACTATTTCTCAGGTCTTCTTCCCATTCTTTATTGACGAAAATCAATTGCTGGGCAGCTATTATGTGTTCTCTTAAACCCTTTTGACCTGTCTCTAACATGGCTAGGGCTAAATTCACCCTACCTTGGGGATCTTGGGGGTTGATCTTGACGGCTTTACTCGCCGCTTTGTAGGCTAGTTGCCCTTTCTCTTCTAAAAGATACAACCAGGCTAAACATATCCATGCGGAACCTGATTTCGGTGAGCGATCGCACACCTCTTTAAAAACAGGGATGAGATCTGCAGCAGACTCACCGTCTTTATATCGCTGTAACCCCGTATCAAATAGTTCCTCAACTGTGACGGTCATGGTGTTGAATTAATTAGTTGAATTAATTTAGTTTCCGTATTATACCCCAAAGGATTTGCCACAACCACAGGTTTGGGAAGCATTGGGATTGGTAAATTGGAAACCTCCACCAATCATAGCACTGCTGTAGTCTAGCATTAATCCATATAGATATAACAAACTCTTGCGATCGCAAACAATTTTAAAGCCATCGTAATCAAAAACGTCATCCTGGGGGGTAATTTTAGAGAGGTCTTCAAAATCCATCATGTAGGACATTCCAGAACAACCGCCTTGACGAACTCCCACCCTCAGGCATAGATCCTGGCCTTGTTGAGCTTGGAGGGATTTTACTTGACGTAATGCGGCTTCACTGAGAATAATTCCGCGTTGTTGAGTTTGAGCTACTGGTGTCATATCTGATTTAAACTCCTTAGCTAAATAGACCTTTTTGAGAATTAAACTAGTTCTGATGTAACTGTACCATTATTTTGGTTGTTTTGCTCAAAACCTGGCTAAAAGTGAGAGCTGGATAGACCTTCGATTGCTAAGGACTTATACTCATCATTATTGGGTAAGCTCCTAATGAGTTCACGAATCACATCTGTAGCTGGTCTTCCGGTTTGTTGACAATATTTTTCCAGTTTTTCGGCTTCTTGTGTTGCCAGATTGACGGTTATGCGTTTAACAGCCCATTTTTTGTTAGTCATCAGACACAAATTCCCGCTTGTTAAGAGTAGAAAATGATACCCAAAAAAGTTGCATAATTCCGGGTTTTATCGCCTGGAAGTTTGGAGATAAAGGTTGTATGAAGTTAAACTGTCCAAACCATAATCATACAACAATTGTTGCCTAACTGCACTACGGAAAACCACAGATTAGGATAAAAATTGTTGGACTCAGTAGTATTGAGTAATAACTAATACTTATATTTCCGAAAAATCGATGCCTAATTCTTCAGGGGTAATACATTTTCCATCAAAGAAGGCCATAATATCATTGGTTCCGGGATTAGCACGGGTGGTGGAGAGTCCCTTGGTAATGACTAATCCACAATGGCCACCATTTAGGCGACATGCTCTGTTCCATCTTTTTCGGGATGCAATATAACTTTCATCGTCGCGTGAAAATTCCGTAATTAAGAACAGGTCCTCATTTTGTGTTTGGAGGATACTCAAGTCAAATTTTTTTCCATCTTGGTGACTATCTACAGTAATAAAGCAAATCCCTGTAATATCCCCTGCATCGCGAATATTTTTAATGATAGTGTTTGCTTTTGCACGAGAAGTTTGTACTAAGACAACAGGTATCGTGTCACATTTAGTCTTAATTTGGTGACCTCCTAAATGTCTAATGGTAGGAGGTAGGGAAGTTAAGCTGTTCCAGGTTATGGTTCCGATAGACAGTAAACAACCGTTCGGTATTAAGTCATCCCGCAATTGATCTATCTGCTCGAAATCACCTTCCACTAAATTGGCATCTTCAATCCCATGTAACTGTGAATATATTTCTGGCATAGTACAAATATTGACAGATACATTTTGATTGCCTTGATCACAATCAGGTACAGAAATGCGATAGCGTCGGGTAATTACTGGGAAATCCTTTTGGGACAGGGGACGTTTATGGTCACGCAGAAAACGGATGACGCTTTCGAGTGCAACATACATAATCTGCGCTTCTTCTTCGTATAGAATGGGGCTTAATCCTTCCAGAGGATGGATGGTGCCAAAATTGGGCTCAATTTCTGAGGATGGTAAATACCCTATATCTATATCATCTTCATCTTCTGTGTCCAAGTCTTCATCATCCTCATCTATGGAATCAAAAGTAAGAAATAGGCAATCCTGCTGGAGAAAAGCCGATTCCAAAGAATCGTCCTCAGATTCTTCATAGGACTGGTAAAAATCCGTCCAGAATCTTGTCAGAGATTCCGCAGAACGGTAGAACAATAAAGTATAATTAGCACCTCCCATAATTGAGACATAGAGTTTTTCTATATCCCATTTATTAATTTCTATGGAAATAATCTTATTTGGATGAACGAATTCCCATGGGGCCATTTCCCAAATTTTGTAAGCCTTCTTTGTAAGGTCTTCTGCGTATTTTGGGGGTAAAGGGGGCACATAACTTTCCATCGCTTCGCCAAAGGACTGGAAAATTTGATCAATCAGTGGTAGTTCCGGTGAATAATCAACTGTAATGTCCAAATCCTGTAAAATCCCCCGCAGGTAAAATTGAACTTCTCTGTCCCGTACGAGGATTTTTTGCGGTCTGGCACGTTTATCTCCACCTTGCGGATGTTCCATCGCCTGTATTAGAGTACGTACCATGGCTTCCCTTCCTTGTACTGAGCCTATTACCTCCATACTTCTAATCACTCCCTCCGAACCATCCACCCAGAGAATGCACTCCCCAGCTGGTAATTCAAATTCTTCACTGACCACTGGTGACAAAAGTGTACGGCGATCTCCTTCCCATACACAGGGTACTTGGGTCAACTTCTTTAATCTACGAATAGTGGATGGACTAAAACCGGTCATAAAATTATTTCAGTATTAGATTAGTGAGTTTAAATATGTTAGGTTTAAATGAGTTTTAGCTTGTTCCCGTAAGTGGCAAAACATGAAAAAAATTTGTCTGAATAGACCTAACAACTTTATTTTAGAATAAAAATTCTTAGATGCAGTGCTTGCTATAGCTTCGCAAATTTTTGACCTCAATTCAAGTTACAATTTGTAAATAAAGGAAACTGATAACTGGGTCTAAGCAATAAAGGAATTTTTTGGGAATGCGTGTTGTAATTGTAGGAGCAGGATTGGCTGGATTAGCTACTGCTGTAGATTTAGCTGATGCGGGTTGGGAGGTGGAAATTTTTGAAGCTCGCCCGTTTGTCGGTGGTAAGGTCAGCAGTTGGGTGGATGCTGATGGCAATCACATAGAAATGGGACTGCATGTGTTTTTTGGATGCTACTACAATCTATTTGAGCTGATGGCAAAGGTGGGAGCAGGCAATAATTTACGTCTCAAGGAACATACTCACGTATTTGTCAATAAGGGTGGAAATACGGGAGCTTTGGACTTTCGATTTATTACTGGTGCGCCTTTTAATGGATTAAAGGCATTTTTTACCACTTCCCAACTTTCATTACAAGATAAGTTACAAAATGCTCTTGCTCTGGGCACTAGTCCTATCGTTCGAGGTCTAATTGACTTTGAAGGAGCTATGAAGGATATCCGCAATCTGGATAAGATTAGCTTTTCTGAGTGGTTTTACAGTCATGGAGGGAGTAAAGGGAGCATCAAACGGATGTGGAATCCTATTGCTTATGCTTTGGGTTTTATCGATTGTGACCATATTTCTGCCCGTTGCATGTTGACAATTTTCCAGTTCTTTGCAGCTAAAACCGAAGCCTCTATTCTACGCATGCTGGAAGGTTCACCTCAAGAATATTTACATCAACCTATTGTTAATTATTTGACGGATAGGGGAACCAAAATTCACACCCGTCGTCAAGTGCGAGAAATTAAATTTACCGAGTCTGACTCCCAATCTGAGGTTACGGGTATATTGGTCGCTCAGGGTGAGCAGGAAGAACTAATCACAGCAGATGCTTATGTTTTTGCTTGTGATGTGCCAGGAATTCAGCGCGTACTTCCCCCATCCTGGCGCAAGTGGTCAGAATTTGACAATATTTACAAATTAGACGCAGTACCCGTTGCTACTGTGCAACTCCGGTTCGATGGATGGGTCACAGAACTACAAGACTCTCAAAAACGTCACCAGCTCCATCAAGCTGTCGGTATAGATAATTTATTATATACCGCTGATGCTGACTTCTCCTGTTTTGCTGATTTGGCCCTAACCAGTCCCGCAGATTATTATCGCCCCGGACAAGGTTCCCTCATGCAGCTGGTTCTCACACCTGGTGATCCCTTCATTAAACAAAGCAATGAGGCGATCGCTCACCATGTACTCAAGCAAGTTCATGAGTTGTTTCCTTCTTCTAGGGAGTTAAACATGACCTGGTACAGTGTAGTTAAGTTGGCCCAATCTCTCTACAGAGAAGCACCAGGGATGGATCCATACCGTCCGGATCAGAAAACACCTGTGGGCAATTTTTTCCTAGCTGGTAGTTATACGCAACAAGACTATATTGATAGTATGGAGGGGGCGACTATTTCCGGTAAACGAGCAGCTAAGGCAATTTTAGCATCTGGGCAGTCTAAAATTTAAGATGTAAAGTCTCAAACAAAACTCAAATCCCATGGCTGACTGGTTAGAGCATAGTGTACAGATAGAAGTTCCAGTTCCCATAGAACTAGTATGGGAATTGTGGTCTGATTTACAACAAATGCCCAAATGGATGAAATGGATTGATTCGGTGAATATCTCCACCGATGACCCCACCATCTCCCTTTGGAAACTGAGCACGGGCGGTCTGGAATTCACCTGGAAATCCCGCATCCTCCGAATTACCTCCCAGCAAATTATTCAGTGGGAATCGGTTGATGGCCTACCAAATCAGGGAGCTATTCGCTTTTATGACCGCCATCAAGAGGGTAGTATTGTCAAGATGACGGTCGCCTACGCTATACCAGGAATCCTTGGTAAGTTGATGGACAATTTGTTTTTAGGTCGGGTGGTGGAATCAACACTCCAAGCAGACTTAGAAAGATTCAAACAGTATGCCGTTGATTTACAACCAGACACAACTAGATAATTGACCATATCCCCTTTGATGGCAAATCGTTATAGAGAAACGGCCAGTTCCTTGACAGGACGTTTGCTATGACGAATATTTTCAATGGCTTGAGCATAGTCAGGAACATTAAATACAGCTGAACCTGCTACAATGGCATTAGCTCCAGCTTCTAATACCTGCCAAGTATTATTAGCTTTTAAACCACCATCAACCTCAATCCAAGGATCCAAACCCTTTTCATCACACATCTGACGCAATTGACGAATTTTGGGCACCACGCTAGGAATAAAACTTTGTCCACCAAAACCAGGGTTAACACTCATGATCAGCACTAAATCACACAGTTCTAGTACATACTCGATTAGTTGTAAAGGTGTCCCAGGATTGAGCACAACCCCGGCTTGTTTACCTAGCTCCTTGATTTGTCCTAAAGTCCGATGCAGATGAGGTGAAGCATTATGCTCAGCATGGACGGAAATAATATCCGCACCAGCTTTAGCAAAGCCTTCTACATATTTTTCTGGTTCCACAATCATCAAGTGGACATCCAGGGGTTTGGTTGTAACTGGACGAATCGCCTCCACAACCAGAGGACCAATGGTAATATTGGGAACAAAACGTCCATCCATTACATCAACGTGAATCCAATCTGCTCCTGCTGCATCTACCGCACGAATGTCTTCGCCTAAACGACTAAAGTTTGCTGATAGGATGGATGGAGCAATAACTATGGGCTTTTGAGATCGGTTTTGAGTCATGGCTAGTGGGTTTTTTATCGTCTTCGTCTGTAAGTATGGTAACAGAAATATGGTGCAATTCCTTTCAATTACAAATTGGGAATTTTTTCCTTGGCGAAAAGTAGAACTTCTTCATTCCTACTGTAGTGTGTAAGTGTGAACACGATTATGGGTTATTGAAAGCTATGAAGAAAACTTTGATTGTATGCGTGTTGGGTATTTACTCACTAGGTATACCAGCACTTGCATCTTTCCAATCTAGCAGTTTTCTGGGAACTAATGGTATTAATGCTCTGATTTTACACCAACCACCCTATAAATTAACCGGTCGTAAAATTGCCCTGGGTCAGGTAGAAATCGGCCGTCCCGGTTTATTTGGCTTGGATAAAGCCGTATCTAAAAACCGCGCCGTTACCCCAACTGCCGTATTTTCACTGAATGCACCCGCTCAGTCTAATTTTGGTGTTGATACTCATGCCTACAATGTAGCTGGAGTGATGACTAGTCAAGACAAGTCTCTTCCAGGAGTGGCACCTCAAGCAAGATTATACTCCTCTGCTGTTGGATTTAGCCGTAACTTAGGTCAATCAGAGGAGTGCTTGTCAGCACAACATGTTGCCCTTCAAAATGGTGGGGATGTACGAGCCATTAATTTTAGTTTTGGCGAACCCCTTAATCGCGATCCTAGACCAGAACCGGTGTTAGATGGTAAAGCTCTACTAACTTTGTGTGTTGACTGGTCAAGTCGAGTGCATGATGTAACCTATGTAATTGCTGGAAATCAGGGTAAAGGAGGAATTTCTATTCCTACGGACAATTTTAACGCCATTAACGTGGCCTTTTCATCAGCAAGGAGAGGAATTTTTGATAAACTCCATGTTTCTAATTTAGCAGGAAATAACCAAGAAGTGAGCGATCGCCTATTAGGGAAGGAATTTAACATTGATGGGCGTAGTTCTGTAGGTTTAGTAGCGCCCGGGACAAATATTCCGTTAATTAACCCGGATGGTAAATTAAATAAATCTACTGGTTCAAGTTTTGCAGCGCCCCAGGTAACGGCTGCCATAGGTCTGTTACAAGAATTTGCTGATAGACAAATAAGAAAGCAGGCTGTAAATTGGAGAATTGATGCCAGGAGACATCAAGTCATGAAAGCCGTACTATTAAACTCAGCGGAGAAAATCCTAGATAATGGTAATGGACTAAGACTGGGAATGACCAGGACATTAGTAGATAAACAAAATAGAGATTGGCTAGTTTCCCAGGCCTATCAAAATCCGGGAATTCCCTTGGATCCCCAAATGGGTTCAGGTCATTTAAATGTTTTTCGTGCTTACCAACAATTTATGTGGGGACAATGGGGGCCCGGTAATGAAGTACCAACCATTGGTTGGGATTATCATAGGATTAGTGCCAACTCATCAATAGACTATAGCCTGGGAAAACCCTTAAAAAAAGATAGTTTTGTAGCTATTACCTTGACCTGGGACAGACTAGTAGAACTAGAGGATACCAACCAAAACCAATTATATGATACGGACGAAACATTTATAGACAAAGGAATAAATAACTTAGATATTTACCTCTTAAAAGACGATGAAAAGAACATAAAAATTTCCAATTGCTCTTCCACAAGTCAAATTGACAACGTGGAGCATATTTTTTGCAGCATCCG
Source organism: Cylindrospermopsis sp. CR12 (assembly GCF_001432185.1). Lineage (NCBI taxonomy): Bacteria > Bacillati > Cyanobacteriota > Cyanophyceae > Nostocales > Aphanizomenonaceae > Cylindrospermopsis > Cylindrospermopsis sp. CR12. The sequence goes on from NZ_LMVE01000086.1 coordinate 23,162, forward strand.
TGAAGGTGGTAAGTATAAGGTACGCGTAGATTTTAAAAACCAAGTTAACCGATCAAAACAAGACTACGCCCTAGCTTGGTGGACAGTTGGAGAAAACTAAGAAGAAGTCCATGCGGGGTGAGATAGGAGAGAGGCCATAACTCGCACCCCCCGTAGTTGGTTAGATAGGGGTAAATGACCCCTAGGGGCGGTCAAATCCCAGGTAAACTCATGGGGATAGCGAGTCCATTTTTCACCCTGCTTCCAGCCGATTTTAGGCCATAACCTATCCCAATTTCTACCTACTCCCAACCAAAGTTCCCGCTGCACAGAAAAACCAAATTTGCCTTGGGAGTGAGCCAACCAAAGACTATTAATAGTTTGCAGATCCTGGATGGGAAAATTTTCCACTTCAGTGAAATATAACCATTTTCTGCGCACTGCTTGGGTTCCCGCCACTTCACACATTTGTTGAATTGTCAATAGGTCAGCAGCCTGAAAATCTTGCTTGACGAGCAACTGCGCCAAAGAATCATAACTAATACCACAGGCCGATTTGAGGGGTAGAATTCCTTGGGACTCCATACTTTTAAGGTTTACCGTTGATGGATTCATGCTATCATGAAATTACCAAAACAAATGGGTTCCTGCGTTAAATTAGCTTCACTTTATTTTGGAATGTGTTAACCATGTACGAAAAAATTACCCCTCCCCCGACCGGCGAAAAAATCACCTTCCAGAACGGGGAACCCATAGTTCCGGATAATCCCATTGTCCCTTTTATTCGCGGTGATGGAACAGGTATAGATATTTGGCCAGCTACGGAGAAAGTGCTAGATGCAGCAGTGGCTAAGGCTTACAATGGCAAAAGAAAGATTAGTTGGTTCAAGGTCTATGCTGGAGATGAAGCATGCGATTTATATGGAACCTACCAGTACTTACCTCAGGATACTCTTACAGCTATTAAGGAATATGGTATTGCCATTAAAGGTCCACTCACTACCCCCATAGGTGGTGGAATTCGTTCGTTGAACGTGGCATTGCGTCAAATATTTGATTTATATGCCTGTGTGCGTCCCTGTCGTTACTATGCGGGAACTCCTTCTCCCCATAAAAGTCCAGATAAACTAGATGTAATTGTTTATAGGGAAAATACGGAAGATATTTACTTGGGGATAGAATGGAAGCAAGGTAGTGAAATAGGAGAGCGATTGATCAACATCCTGAACAAAGATCTCATACCAGCGACACCAGAGCATGGCAAAAAACAGATTCCCCTGGATGCGGGAATAGGAATCAAACCGATTAGTAGGAGTGGTTCCCAAAGACTGGTGAGACGTGCCCTAAAGCATGCTTTACAACTACCCAAAGAAAAACAACAGGTAACCTTGGTGCATAAAGGGAATATAATGAAATACACCGAGGGAGCGTTTAGAGATTGGGGTTATGAGTTAGCGACCCAGGAATTTCGCGCAGAGTGTGTTACAGAAAGGGAATCATGGATTTTAGGCAATAAGGAGAAAAATCCCCAAATTTCCCTGGAAGAAAATGCCAGAATGATTGACCCGGGATTTGACAATTTGACACCAGAGAAAAAAGCACAAATTGTCAAAGAAGTAGAAACAGTAATCAATTCAATATGGTCTACCCACGGGGATGGACAATGGAAAGATAAAGTCATGGTAAATGATCGGATTGCTGACAGCATTTTTCAGCAGATTCAGACACGGCCAGATGAGTATTCTATTTTAGCCACGATGAACTTAAACGGAGATTATTTATCCGATGCTGCTGCGGCCATTGTCGGTGGTTTAGGAATGGGTCCAGGAGCAAACATTGGAGACTCCTGTGCCATTTTTGAAGCTACCCATGGCACAGCACCAAAACATGCAGGATTAGACAAAATTAATCCTGGTTCTGTTATCCTCTCAGGAGTGATGATGCTAGAATACATGGGATGGCAGGAAGCAGCGGATTTAATCAAAAGAGGGCTAGGTGCTTCCATAGCTGATGGTAAAGTCACTTATGACCTAGCACGGCTAATGGAACCTCCAGTGGAACCACTAAAATGCTCTGAATTTGCTGACACAATTATTCAACAATTCAACTGCTGATATCATATTGGTATTGGTATGCAAAAATGGGGACAGGAATTGGGGAAACAAAATGAAACGAAGGAATTTTCTATTTAATGTGGGTGGAATTCTGCTTGGTCAAACACTCATAGGATGTAACGGGAAAAATCAATCAGAATTCCAGGTATTGCTTTTAAAGGATTCTATACCAGGCTATGTGGTCAATCAATTTAACAAAAGATTACAATCAGATAAAACACTCCCCCATGTCAAACTAAGTTTCGTACCAAAAAATCAGATATATGATTTGTTTAAACAGTTACAAACTTGGCGAGAAACAAGAGATAAAAGTCCGGGAGAGAAAAAATCACCCCATTGTGACCTAGTAACCTTGGGAGACTATTGGTTAAAACCAGCTATTGAGCAGAAATTAATTCGACCCTTACCAATAAAAAAAAGTAAACAATGGTCATCCTTACAGGAAAAATGGCAGCAGTTGGTGAAACGGGATGATCAGGGTAATTGGGATTCTCAAGGTAAAGTATGGGGCGCACCTTATCGTTGGGGAAATACGGTGCTTGTATATAATCAGAAACAGTTACAGACCCTTAATTGGCAACCACGAGATTGGAGTGACTTATGGCGAAGTGATTTGCGCTCTCGAATTTCTTTACCCAATCACCCCAGAGAGGTGATTGGATTGGTTTTAAAGAAACTGGGCAGATCTTACAACACAGTAAATCTACTAGAAATTCCCAACTTAAACATAGAACTGGAGAGTTTAAATCAGCAGGTGAAATTCTATGACTCCACTAACTATCTAGAACCCCTAATTACTGGAGACACATGGTTAGCAGTAGGTTGGTCAAATGACATTATCCCTATTTTAAGTCGTTATCCCCAATTGAGAGCAGTTATACCCCAGTCAGGAACAGCAATTTGGGCAGATTTATGGGTGCAACCAGCAAATACACTAATGACTGAGGAAACAGATAATTTAATATCACAATGGATTGACTTTTGTTGGCAACCAGACATTGCTGGACAAATTGTGATGTTGGGTAAAACCAACACCCCTCCTTTTATCAATACTTCTAAGGTTCAGGGTATAAGTGATTCCATACAAAACTTACTCCTAATTGAGCAGGAATTACTAGAAAAATGCGAGTTCTTAAAACCCTTATCCTTAGAAAGTATAAACCAGTACGAGGAATTGTTTTTAAAAATGAAAACTGGCTAAACAATCTCTGATGCTAGCCGAATTCTCACCACCCACCTAGCTAATTACCTCCCTTAAGACGACTGGTTCTAGTCCGACGGGGAGTAGAACCTTCTACCTTAGGGCGTGGGGAAGAACTAGAAACCGTGGGTTTTGATTCTGACGTTACTTCTGGGGGATTTTCAGGTATCAAGTCCGTTGCAGATTGGTCTGGGGACTCAGTTATAATTGTTTGCAGCTCTTCTGTGAAATTGGCAACCTGCTGGAGCTCGGGAACAAATTCCTTTCCTTGGAGTCTTAGACCTAGCTCGAACAGCAATTCCGCCATATCATCCTTAGAAACCTTCTCTTGAGTTAATATGGAGGAGTACCTTTCCAACTCCTCAATGGTTTGGGCACGTAGCTCGGTGATTTCATCCTGCAACTTACTCCGAGTGGCCTGCAAATTTTCCTGCAAGGTCTTCGTCTGCTGTTGAAATGTTTCCTTCACCGTTTCAATGTTACCCCCTAGCCTTTTGTTCACTAGCTCAATCTGCTGACGAATTTCTAGCTTTTCCTCCTCGTCTTTTGTCTGTATTGATTTAAACCGCTTATCGGCATTTTCCGCTAGTTCGTCTAATTCAGCTGTTACGGAATCTTGTAGTTCCTGGGTGGCCGTGAGAATGCGCTTGTTAATATTATCTATTTGCTGATTGAGGTTAAATTTCTCCTCCTCATCCTTAATAATTAGATTGCGAATCTTTTTTTCTAATAGATCAGCAGTAGCGTTTAACTCCACTAAGATTGTTTGACGAGTTTCCTCACCTCGATTGCGCAATTCATACTGAACCGATGCCAAACCACGTTCCAGCTGTTCTAGACGGTTATTATACTCTCTCAAATGAGGTCCAATTAGTATATCGCGGATCTGATCTATGTTGCCTAAGCGTTCCCTGAGATCGGACTTTGTTAGCTCGTTCATGATCTTTTCCTAGGTTCAAGTAAGGATTGTAACACAAATAGGGTATCACAAGTGTTCAAAAAATTCATTAAAATTATCCAACAATTATCTTGTGGGTTTAGTCGTTTTTTGATAATTGTGCTAGTATTTGGTGAGTAAGTGAATCGAACGTCAAAAATTCAACCCAAAACAACTATGCTCAAACGTTCCAGGTTCGAGACCACCCAATCTCAAGTTATGCAGCGCTCAGAGGATTTGATTAACGCCGCATCAAATCGTTATAGAATCACTGTGCAGGTGGCTAATCGTGCTAAACGTCGCCGTTATGAAGACTTTGAGAATAACGAAGATAGCATTATGAAACCGGTGCTTAGAGCAATCATTGAAATGTCTGATGAGTTAACTCAGCCAGAAATTATTGGTGAGTTACCTAGTGATTGGCTGTAATACTACGGAAAATGGAAAAGGTAGTTAAACGGGGAACTGGTTGGCAAATAGGTTGGAAACCAGACTCTACCCAATTTAATGGTCTGGTAGGAAGTGACGATTGGGCCGTCGAACTAACCCAACTAGAGCTGGAACATTTTTGCCGTTTACTAACCCAACTAGTGGAGACCATCAGGGTTTTGACATCGGAACTCATGGATGAAGAAAAAATTACCTGTGAAGCTGAATCCGATCTAGTGTGGATGGAAGTAGAAGGAGATGCTCATCTGTATAGCATGCGATTTATCCTGACTAATGGAAGATCGGTTCAAGGATACTTGAGTGACCATGCTGTCCAAGAGTTAGTCAAGGCCGTGGCAACTCTGAAAGTTTTTTGAAAACCCCTTGCTTTTTTTTCTCACCTTTGATATATTAAGGAAAGTGATTTAATTTAGTTAACGGGGCGTAGCGCAGCTTGGTAGCGCGCCACTTTGGGGTAGTGGAGGTCGTGGGTTCGAATCCCGCCGCTCCGATTCCAGTTTCTTTAAGAACCCTGGTGATCAGTAAAAACCCCTCCCAATGGTTGGTCCCAAGGATCAATCCAGGGTATTTCTGGTAAGTAGGCAAAATCAAAAACTACCCCTCTAGTGGGTATGTGGGATATGGTGGGAGAACTCAAAAATCGGTCATAGTAACCACCACCATAACCTAAACGGTATCCTTGGCGATCGCAGGCCACACTGGGAACCAGGATGAGGTCAGCTTCCGTCGAGTCTATGGTAGGAGAACAGGGATCTGGTTCAGCAATGCCATAATTGCTGATGGTTAGAATGGTGTCTGGTTGCCATAAATGCCAAACAAGAGATTTGCCAACACAGCGGGGGAAACCCCAACGACGTTGGGAATTCATAGACCGACTAAACAGTGAACTCAGATCCGGTTCCTGACGAAAACTCAAGTAGGCGAGAATTGTTTTGGCTCGGGTAAATAAAGGTGAGGATTGTATTATACTACAAATGCGATCGCTCTTGAGTTGCCATTCTTGTAAGGTCATGGATTGACGAGTTGCCAATATTTGGTAACGCAGTTGTTTCTTGCTGACCTTAGTTTGCATTTTGCCTATACCATTGGATGGTATTTTTCAATCCTTGCTCAAAGGTCACTTGAGCGGTAAAACCAAAAGCCGCCCTAGCTTTTTGAGTATCTAAACAGCGTCTTGGTTGTCCATTGGGTTTATCTGTTTGCCAGACTATTTCTCCGTCATATTCCATTAATTGACAAATAAGAGTGATTAAGTCCTTAATAGAGATTTCATAACCCGTACCCAAATTAATGGGAGCAGATTCATGATAAAACCGAGTTCCCATAACAATACCTAGTGCTGCATCTGTGGAGTAGAGAAATTCCCGGGTAGGGGAACCATCACCCCAGACCAGAAGTTGTTTTTCTCCATTAATTTGGGCTTCGTAAACCTTGCGAATCAAAGCGGGAATCACATGAGAACTTTTGGGGTCAAAATTGTCTTCAGGTCCATAGAGATTTACGGGTAGTAAGTAAATACCATTAAAACCATATTGCTGACGATAGGACTGGAGCTGAACCAAAAGAGCTTTTTTAGCAATCCCGTAGGGAGCATTAGTTTCTTCAGGATAACCATTCCAAAGATCTTCCTCTTGAAATGGAACGGGGGTAAATTTAGGGTAAGCGCAAATAGTTCCCACACAGACAAACTTTTCCACACCTGCTTGATAAGCTGCATGGATCAACTGGGTTCCCATGATTAAGTTGTCATAAAATAACTCAGCTGGTTTTTCTTGATTCAAACCAATTCCCCCCACATGAGCAGCTAGGTGAATGATAATATCCTGTTGATTAGCTGCGCGCTGACAATTTTCCCAAACTCTTAGATCACAATCACGGGAGCGTGTGACTGTGATTTTTTCTGGATTAGCTCCAGCTTGACATAATTGAGCTACTACCTGGCGACCTAGAAAACCCGCTCCACCTGTTACCAGAATACGTTTGCTTTCTAATTCTAATTCATTCATCTTTCCACCCCTTAAAAATGTAGAGCACCTATCTCATGACGAATAATTGCCATATCCCAGGGAATTTGCAAACTACTGCTATGGGGGGAGTTTAGCCCTAATGCCTGTAGATCTGCTTCTACCATCAAAGCTACCAACTGCTCAAAGGTAACTGAGGGTTGCCAAGACAATTTTTGTCTAGCTTTGGTGGAATCACCAATTAATAGGTCTACTTCTGCTGGTCTTAAATACCGTTGATCAAATTCAACATAATCCTCCCACTTGAGATTCACATAACTAAATGCCAAATCTAAAAATTCCCTCACTGAGTGGGTTTCACCAGTAGCAATTACATAATCATCTGGCTGTTCTTTTTGTAACATTAACCACATAGCTCGCACATAATCTTTAGCATATCCCCAATCCCGTTTGGCATCTAAATTGCCCATATATAATTTGTTTTGCTTACCAGCTACAATACGGGATACAGCTCTAGTAATTTTGCGAGTTACAAAGGTTTCCCCACGTCTGGGAGATTCGTGATTAAATAAAATACCATTACAGGCAAATAAGCCATAGGATTCTCGATAGTTGATAGTTTGCCAGTGGGCATAAACTTTAGCGCAGGCGTAGGGACTACGGGGATAAAAGGGTGTAGTTTCACTTTGAGGCACAGCCTGTACTAGACCATACATTTCTGAAGAACCAGCTTGATAGAAACGAACTTGAATCCCTGTGCGATTTTGGTAGTCACGAACAGCTTCTAAGAGACGTAGGGTTCCCATAGCTACGGAATCAACCGTATATTCTGGGGAATCAAAGCTAACCCTCACATGGGACTGGGCACCCAAATTATAGATTTCAACTGGTTTTACCTCTTCTAAAATTCGACGTAGGGTAGTACCATCGGTAAGATCACCATAGTGCAAGAAGAACCTTGCACCTTGTTGATGGGGATCTTCGTAAATGTGATCAATACGATCCGTGTTAAATGTGGAGGTGCGACGAATTATGCCATGAACTTCATAACCTTTTTCTAACAAAAATTCACTCAAGTATGAACCGTCTTGACCAGTAATACCAGTGATTAAAGCTTTTTTGATTCGATTCACGCCAAACTTTTCCTTTTAAAGTTATAGTATTAGCCAGAATACCATGTAGGTGGTTAGTTTCTTACCATTTCAACTAGTTCAACCTGATTAGTAAGTGGGAAAAAACCCACTGAATCAGGTTAAATAACCGAAAGTTTCTTAGTATGCTCCGTTGTTCTTGGGAATAATGACTATATTAATAGTTTTGAGAATAATCCATAGATCCAGTAAAAAGCTCCTAGATCTAACATAGTGTAGATCTATTTGTACTCTTTTAGGATAAGGTATGTCATTACGCCCGGAGACTTGCCACAATCCGGTTATTCCCGGACGGATAGTTAAAACCTGATCAATGTGAGACCCGTATTTTTGCAGTTCCTTAACTACTAGGGGACGGGGACCAACTACGCTCATATCTCCCTTTAATACGTTCCAAAATTGAGGAAATTCATCCAGACTAGTAATTCTCAAGAAATGACCAACTTTGGTAATACGAGGATCATCTTTAAGTTTAAAAGTGCTGTTAAACTCATCACGCATTTCTGGACAAGTTTCCATCATCTGTGCCAGTATTTCATCTGCATTTGTCACCATAGTACGAAACTTGATGCAATTAAAGACACGATAATTTTTTCCAACTCGTTCTTGAAGGTAGAATATAGGGCCTTCAGAACTGAGAGCAATCAGTAAAGCCAGAACTATATAGACAGGGAAAAACAGGATCAAAACCAATAGTGAAAAAGTGATATCAAACAATCGTTTGGTAAGCTCTCCGTTTAAACCCTCAAAGTTCAAGCCCCTAGGTTTAATCCTGGGAGGTTGAGGTTTTTGACCGCGTTTTTTGGAAGTATGCGTCGAAGTACTGGCATCTTTACGCGGGTAACGCTTATCGGAGAGGAGTGAGCTCTGGGCAGTCATTATACTCCTTAATAATCCACACCACACACAGTCCCGATCTTAAAGCTAAAAGACACTTATTTCCGAGACAATTCTCAAAAACATTCTTGAAAATTGGAAAAATAACTGTACGAGTTGCGGATATGATTTTATGAGTGGTGTTGCTTTTGACAAGAATCTAGAAAATCTAGATAATCATTAGCAAAAACCTGGGAAGAAAATCCTTCCGCGTGGGATCTCAGATACTCATGTTTGAACAGGTCCTCATAGGTTTCAAAGTTTTGCACGGCCTCCACTAAAGACGCTATGGTTTGCTGTTTAAAGAATATACCTGTTCCGGTTTTAATACAAGTACGAATATCCCTAACTGTTTCCAAAGCTCCCCCTGCACCGTATGCAATTACTGGAGTACCACAAGCTTGGGCCTCAACTAAAGCAATACCAAAATCCTCACAAGCTGCATATACAAAAGCTTTTGCACGTGCCATGTATGATTTCACTACTGTTTCCGATTGCCATCCCAAGATCTGAATATGGGGACGGGCGATCGCCTGTAGATGTTCCTTTTGGGGACCATTGCCAATGACGACTAGTGGGCGTTGTAGTTGATTAAAGGCCTGAACAATTAAAGATACTTGTTTATAGCTAACTAATCGGCTAACTATGAGGTAGAAATCTTCTTTTTGGGAACTAAAGGGGCAATTTTCAGTGTTAACTGGTGGATAGATGACTTTGGCTTGACGACGATAGCACCGCCAAATCCTTTTGGCAGTGTGTTGAGAGTTGGCAATGAAGTAATCCACTCGGTTAGCACTGACCACGTCCCACTGTCTCAATCCATGTAGTAGATATTTAGTTACCCATCCCAAAACTCCTTTACCGACTTTGCTCTGAGCTAGGTAATCAAAGGTTAGATCCCAAGCATAACGCATTGGACTATGACAATAACAAACGTGTAACTGGTTAGGAGTGGTTAGAATCCCTTTAGCTACTGCATGGGATGATGACAAAATAATTTCATATTCTCGCAAGTCTAGTTGCTCTATAGCTAGTGGTAATAAAGGCAAATACTTTTGTACACCTTGATAAGCAAATGGCAAGCGTTGTAAAAAAGTCGTGCCAACTCGACGCTTATAAAGATAGCTTTCAGGATTACTTGATTCAAAATCTATTAAGGCATATAAATCAGCATCCACTAGATTTAATATTTCCCGGACTACTAGTTCTGAACCCCCAGTAGCTTTGGGTGTTAGCCACTCGTGAACCATAGCATATTTTTTAGTTGTGGACACAGTGATTAGCCCCATTACGAATAACATTATTGAACCATAACTGCATTCCCCTTGGGTCATTCTCTGTGATACTCTCAATTTACAGGCGATTTTTTCTCCTCAAGTTTGTCAGATATGGTGATTTTATGCGTATTCTGGTTATTGGTGGAACTCGGTTCATTGGTGTCTATTTAACTCAATTGCTCATTAAGGCTGGACACGAAGTAGTATTGTTTAATCGTGGCAATCATCCTGCACCGGACGGTGTGGGTCAAATTATTGGCGATCGCACGGATCCTAGTCAGTTGTCTAAGCTATCCCAGGAGAGTTTTGATGTCATTTTTGACAATAATGGTCGAGAACTTACTGATACTGAACCTTTGGCAAAAATGTTCCAGGGAAGGGTTAAACAGTTTGTTTATATGAGTTCAGCTGGAGTGTATCTTAAATCCGATCAATTGCCCCATGTAGAAGGGGATACTATTGATCCTAAAAGTCGTCATCGTGGTAAACATGAAACTGAGTCCTTCTTGCAACAGTTAGGAATTCCTTTTACTTCCATTCGTCCCACTTATATTTACGGACCGAAAAATTATAATCCCCTGGAAAGTTGGTTCTTTGACCGCATAGTGCGCGATCGCCCTATTCCCATTCCAGGTAACGGGTTACATATTACCCAATTAGGTCATGTTCAAGATTTAGCTCAGGCAATGTTACAGGTAATTGGTAACGAAACAGCCATTGGTAAGATTTATAATGTTTCAGGCGATCGCTTTGTGACTTTTGATGGTTTAGCTCGCGCTTGTGCTATTGCTGCTGGTAAGTCTGCTGACAGTGTAAAAATTGTCCATTACGACCCTAAAAAGTTTGATTTTGGTAAGCGTAAGGCTTTTCCCATGCGGGCACAACACTTTTTTGCATCTGTGAATAGAGCGATTACAGAATTAAATTGGCAACCCCAGTATGATTTAATTTCCGGTTTGCAAGATTCCTTTCAAAATGACTATTTAACCGGTGGTGCAGCTCAAGGGGAAATAGACTTTTCTGTTGACGATGAAATACTAGCTTAAAGATGCTAGCATGAGGATTTGAATATTGGAGAAATCCATGCCCACCTCTTTGCACACAACCCCTTATCTCATGGCCCAGACTTTTCATGCTTTATCCGATCCTATTAGGATTAGTGTAATAGAGCTGTTGCGCCATCGAGAACTTTGTGTGTGTGACTTGTCTAATGCTTTAGGTATTAGTCAGTCTAAACTTTCTTTTCATCTAAAGATTCTTAAACAGACAGGTCTGGTTGTAAATCGCCAAGAAGGACGCTGGATATACTACAGTTTAAATTTGTACCAATTTCAGATTCTAGAGCAGTATTTACAAGATATTCGGGTCAACTCCCCCGTTTTACCCCTTACCTCCTTTTGTGAGTAAATGAGTAAATAAATAGACGATACTTATAGGTTTTGCTTAGCATTAGCATTAATTAAGCATGAACCGTTCCCAGAAAAAAGTAAATTGAACATTAAATCTTAGCAAAGTTTATTCATAGAGGAAAGTTTCTAGGTGTAGACTTATGATAGGGGATGAACCAGAGCGCCTCCCAAACATCACCTTTAACCATAAACCATAACATTTTTTGATTTTGTGCCCTACAAGCAAATTCCCAGAACAAAGTTTTTAAAAAATAATTAAAAGTCGAATATAGCCACCCTATATTGGGTCTGAAATAGCGAAATTTTCCGTGGATGATGCGTAAATCCTGTCTTCAAATCGAGAAAGATTAAGAGGTAAATTATGCGGATCATGATGATTCAACCCAATTACCATTCTGGTGGTGCGGAAATTGCGGGTAATTGGCCACCTAGTTGGGTTCCCTATGTAGGAGGAGCATTAAAAAATGCCGGGTTTACTAACATTCAGTTTGTGGATGCCATGACCGACTATATCACTGATGATGCTCTAGCACAAATCATTCGAGATTATCAGCCAGATATTGTATTGGCAACAGCCATTACACCCATGATTTACCAGTCACAAACTACCCTACAAATTGTTAAACAAATCCTTCCTCAAGCCAAAACAATTATGGGTGGAGTTCACCCCACCTATATGTACAACGAAGTTCTCCAGGAAGCTCCCTGGGTAGATTATATTATCCGTGGAGAAGGAGAAGAAATTACAGTTAATTTAGTACAGGCGATCGCTCAAGGTAGTGATGAAAAAGACCGTCGTCATATCTTAGGAATTGCCTTTTTAGAAAATGGGGAGGTAGTAGCCACTCCAGCACATCCACCCATTAGTGATTTAGATACCCTGACCCCAGATTGGGACTTATTAGATTGGAGTAAATATATCTACACTCCTTTGAACGTGCGAGTAGCTGTTCCCAACTATGCCAGAGGTTGTCCATTTACTTGCCGTTTTTGTTCCCAGTGGGCATTCTGGCGGAAATATCGTTCTAGTAGTCCTAAAAAATTCGTGGACCAAATTGAACTTTTGGTAAAAAAATATCAGGTAGGATTTTTCATTTTAGCCGATGAAGAACCAACCATTAACAAACCAAAATTTCTAGATTTATGTCATGAGTTAATAGCCAGAAATTTAGGTGTGCACTGGGGAATCAACACCAGAGTTACAGACATATTGAGAGACGAAGCAGATTTACCTCTTTACCGTCAAGCTGGCTTAGTTCATGTTTCCTTGGGTACGGAAGCTGCTGCACAATTAAAGTTAAATCTGTTCCGCAAAGAAACCACAATTGAACAAAATAAACGGGCAATTCAATTATTACAGCAAAATGGCATGGTTGCTGAAGCCCAGTTTATTATGGGACTGGAAAACGAAACCCCAGAAACCATTGAAGAAACCTATAAAATGGCTTTGGACTGGAAAGCTGACATGGTAAACTGGAACATGTTTACCCCCTGGCCATTTTCTGAATTATTTCAGGATTTGGGAGACCGTGTGGAAGTTCGAGATTATTCCCAATATAACTTCGTCACTCCCATCATGAAACCGGATGCTATGGAGCGAGAAGATGTTCTCAAAGGAGTGCTTAAGAACTATGCCCGCTTTTACCTCCGCAAGACCTTTGAATATTGGTTTGTGAAGGATTCCTTTAAGCGTAAATATCTTTTAGGCTGTTTAGGAGCTTTTGTAAAAACCACCCTAAACAAACGTTTTTACAATCTCAAACGGGTCAAATATAAAGGTTTAAGCACCGAAATTGAACTAGGATTTGACCAGTCCAAAATTCTTACCCGTGAACAAATAGCCCAGCGTAAACAAGAGCATCCCGAATTGATGGCAGATGTAAACTTTACTGGTAACATTTCCGCATGTGGTGCGCCTAATGATTTGCCTGAACTGGAGGATTTGACATCTTAACCTGAAAGGGAAATGGGGAATATTAAATTGTTATGGTTAATTTTTGTATATTTTTCCCTTTACATAATTGACATATCAATTTTTTTTGAAATGATGAATACATACTATCCAGTAGAACCATATTTAGGATAAACCAGTGAAAGCAACCGCAGTAAGATTATTGATCACAGTGGGAATGTTAACATTGGCCACCAGTTGCACCGCTGATGTGAACAAAAACAGTTCAGTAGAAGCAACAAAAGATGTTAACTCTCAGATAGCACGTAAAATCAAAATAGACGGATCCAGCACTGTATATCCGATTACCCAGGCTATAGTTAAAGAGTTTACTAAGGATGGGAAAAATTCCAGTTCAGTAGAAGTAAGTGTTTCTGGTACGGGGGGAGGGTTTAAAAAATTCTGTAGTAATGAAACGGACATAAATAATGCTTCCCGACCGATTTCCGCCAAGGAAATGGCAGAGTGTAATAAGAATGGTGTCAGATATATAGAAATACCTATTGCATTTGATGCTTTAACTGTTGTAGTGAATCCCCAAAATAACTGGGTTGAGGATATGACAGTTGATGAATTGAAAAAGACATGGGAACCCCAATCCCAGGGAAAAATTACCAAGTGGAATCAAATACGTGCTTCCTGGCCGGATCGTCCATTAAAATTATACGGACCAGGTAGGGATTCTGGCACTTATGATTATTTTGTCGAGGCCATTATTGGCAGAGAAAAGGCCAGTCGTAATGATTACACAGCCAGTGAAGACGACAATGTGTTAGTTGAAGGAGTTAATAAAGATATTAATGCTTTAGGCTATTTTGGCTATGCCTACTACGAGAAAAATCAAGACAAATTAAAACTGGTAGCCATTGATAACAAAAAGGGACCGGTTTTACCATCCCAGGAAACAGTAGGGAAATCCAGGTATCAACCCTTATCCAGACCCCTATTTATTTATGTGAATTTGTGGTCAGGTGAAAAGCGATCGAAAATTTATCAGTTTGTGGACTTTTACTTAAAAAAGGCACCAGCAATAGTTAATTCCGTTGGCTCCGTACCTTTACCGGAGGAAGCATACAAAATTGGCTATGTACACTTACATAACGGTAAAGCTGGGACGGTATTTGGGGGTAAGTCAGAATTCGATTTAACTATTGGGCAATTATTGCGCAAGCAGAAGGAATTTTAAGATGACAGTGAGAGTAGGAATTAATGGGTTTGGGCGCATAGGACGTTTGGTATTGCGTGCTGGGTGGGATTGGTCAGAAATAGAATTTGTGCATATAAATGAACTCAAAGGTGGTGTGGAAGCAGCAGCTCATTTACTGAAATTTGATTCCGTACATGGACGTTGGCAAAATGAGGTAGGAACGGGAAAAGACCGAATCCTTATTGGTGACAAATCCCTCACCTTTAGTGAATATTCCCAACCGGGGGAAGTTCCGTGGGAAGAATTTGCCGTGGACATTGTTTTAGAATGCTCAGGAAAATTTAGGACCCTAGAAACTCTCAGTCCCTACTTTCAAAGAGGAGTAGGTAAAGTAATTGTTGCTGCACCCGTAAAAGGGGGAGCTTTAAATATTGTGATGGGAGTAAATGATCAGCTTTATAAACCCCAAGAGGATCATATTTTAACAGCTGCTTCTTGTACCACCAACTGTTTAGCACCAGTGGTAAAAGTTATTCATGAAGGTATAGGAATTAAGCATGGAATTATCACCACAATTCATGATCACACTAACACCCAAACCATAGT
Organism: Cylindrospermopsis sp. CR12; assembly: GCF_001432185.1. Taxonomy (NCBI): domain Bacteria; kingdom Bacillati; phylum Cyanobacteriota; class Cyanophyceae; order Nostocales; family Aphanizomenonaceae; genus Cylindrospermopsis; species Cylindrospermopsis sp. CR12. The sequence goes on from NZ_LMVE01000086.1 coordinate 38,224, forward strand.
TGACGCACCCCATAAAGATTTGCGTCGTGCTAGAGCTACAGGTATGTCATTGATTCCCACTTCCACCGGTTCAGCTACAGCGATTGGACTAATTTATCCCGAATTAAATGGCAAGTTAAATGGTTTAGCTGTGCGTGTACCTTTATTAAACGCTTCCCTCACGGATTGTGTATTTGAGGTAGTGCGACCAACCACCATAGAAGAAATTAATGCTTTATTAAAAGCAGCTTCTGAGGAGGAACCATTAAAAGGAATTTTGGGTTATGAGGAACGTCCTCTAGTTTCCATTGATTATAAGGATGATCCTCGCTCTTCAATTATTGATGCACTTTCCACAATGGTTGTCAATGAAACCCAAGTCAAAATCCTGGCTTGGTATGACAATGAATGGGGTTACGCTAATCGGATGGCTGAATTAACTCGGAAAGTAGCTTTAAGTTGGCATCAGTAACACAACAAAAATATATGAACCATACTGCTGATTCAGGTGCAAATTTGAGAAATTATGCTGTAGTTACCCTAGCTTATTGGGGTTTTACCATTACAGATGGCGCATTGAGAATGCTAGTTTTGTTGTACTTTAATCAAATTGGTTATACACCCTTACAAATTGCCTTTTTATTTCTGTTTTATGAGATATTTGGCATCGTTACTAATTTTTTAGGTGGATGGGTGGGATCCCAATTAGGTCTGAAAGTTACTCTTTATAGTGGTATAGGTTTACAAGTTTTTTCTTTGTTCATGTTGTCTTGGTTAAATACAGATTGGGTGCAGTGGTTAGCAGTTCTTTATGTGATGGTAGCCCAGGCGTTTTCTGGCATTGCTAAGGATTTAACTAAGATGAGCTCCAAAAGTGCTATTCGTTTAGTGGTTCCTCAAGATGCTCAATCTTCCCTATTCAAATGGGTGGCAATTTTAACCGGTTCTAAAAATGCCTTAAAAGGAATTGGTTTTTTTGTTGGTAGTGCTTTGTTATCATTATTTGGCTTTGTCAATGCTCTCTTAATTATGGCAGGCGCGCTATTTTTGATTATGTTCACAGGATTATTATTACCCAAAGGAATGGGGAAAATTAAAAAGAAAGTTAAATTCAGTCAGCTATTTTCTAAAAGTGAAGAGATCAACATTTTATCCGCAGCTAGATTCTTTTTGTTTGGCTCCCGTGATGTTTGGTTTGTAGTTGGTTTACCAGTGTTTTTACGTGAAGTTTTGGGTTGGTCTTTTTATCAAGTAGGGGGATTTTTAGCAACCTGGGTGATTGGCTATGGAATTGTACAATTTTTTGCTCCCAATTTAATGAAGAAATTTGGTTCTGGTCGGGCACCAACAGCCAAAAATATTCAATTTTGGACATTTGCCTTAACAGCTGTTCCTTGTGTCATAGCATTAGCTCTTCAAAGCGGGTTGCCTGCTAATATAGTTATGATTAGTGGACTAATGTTGTTTGGTGTGGTATTCGCCTTTAATTCTGCGGTTCACTCCTACTTAGTTTTGGCATTTACCGATGATGATAAAGTAGCTTTAAACGTTGGTTTTTATTACATGGCCAATTCCGGTGGTCGTCTAGCGGGAACAGTATTATCCGGATTAGTCTATCAGTTATTTGGGTTAGTGGGTTGTTTGTGGACATCAATGATTTTTGTGTTGGGAGCTGGTTTAGTTTCCTTAAAGTTACCAAATCCCAATCCGAGTAAGGATATTGTGTGGAAGGGAGGAGAGGGGGACTGAATGTTAAGTACCCACCCACCCATAGGTTGGATAAATTTAATTGTTGCTGATTCTTGCCAGGGCCCTTTCTACGCACTGTAATGCCTGATTGATATCAGTATCTGTAACAATTAGGGGAGGTACAAACCGAACTACCTTGGGACCTGCTGGTACCAGCAACAACCCCTCTTCCATAGCAGCTCTGACTACATCCGATGCGGTTAAGGGACTATCTTCCCTAATTTCCATACCATTAATTAGTCCCCAACCGCGTACCTGGGAAATATGGCGAGGATATTTACGGACAATCATTTTTAGTCCTTCCCGTAAATGGGCTCCCTGCTCCTGAACATTCTCTAAAATATTTTCCCTTTCCAAGGTCTGGCACACTGTCAAAGCTACACCGCAAGCAAAAGGATTGCCACCAAATGTGCTCGCATGTTCCCCGGGTTCAAAAATGTCACAGAACTTTTTGCTCATCATGGCCCCAATGGGAATACCTCCACCTAACCCCTTGGCACTGGTGAAAATATCCGGTTCCACACCTAAATGTTCGTAACCCCATAATTTACCACTGCGTCCCATTCCTACTTGGACTTCATCGAAAATTAATAAAATGCCAGTTTCATCACAAATTTCCCGTAAGCGTTGGAAATACTGCTTGTCACCAGGACGAACTCCTCCCTCCCCTTGTAATGGCTCAATTAAAATTGCACAAACTCGATAGTTACCTTCATCTAACTCACTCACTGCTGCTTCTACTTCTTTGATATCATTGTAGTTAATATAATGGAACCCAGGAACTAGGGGATCAAAGTTTTTCTGATATTTGGGTTGTCCGGTAGCTGTGACGGTGGCTAGGGTTCGACCATGAAAACTAGCATGAGCAGTTAAAATAATGGGGTGGGCAATGTCTAGAACTTTGTGAGCATATTTCCGGGCAAGTTTAATCGCCGCTTCATTAGCTTCCGCTCCAGAATTGCAGAAAAACACCCGGTCAGCACAGGAGTTTTCTACTATCCATTTAGCCAGTGCCCCCTGTTCTGGAATATAGTAGAGATTGGAAACATGATGTAGCTTTTGAATCTGGTAGGTTACCGCTTCTACCATAGCCGGGTGGGCGTGTCCTAAAGTACAAGTAGCTATACCAGCAACAAAGTCAAGATATTCTTTACCCTGGGTATCCCAAACCCTACAACCAGCACCCCTTTCCAGAGCGATGGGAAAACGTCCGTAGGTGGACATCACTACTTGGTTAAAATTATCCACACTAAATACATTCATACCTGATATATTTGAGGGGATTATTGGCTGTTCAACTAAACTTTGGATACTCACTACCGCACCTCCAATAAATTTTTAGTCCTAAATACTTTGCCAGTTTTTCCGGAAGATTTCAAAATTATCCATTATTCTCTATATTATTGTAAAGGGTCGATAAAAGTTTCATTAACTTTTAAATTTTTAGTTTTTCTGACATTTTGGTCTTTAATTTCTGATTAACTGTGTACTCCACACTGGAAGATAAATATAAACAGATTCAGCAAGAGCTAATGGTTGGTGCTTTAGCTCTGGTTCTGGTGTTTTTTGTTGGTACTTGTTGGTATTGTTTAGTGGAAGGGTGGTCGTGGGAGGATGCTGCTTATATGACCGTAATTACCTTGGCCACTGTGGGATATGGAGAAACCAATCCTTTAGGTAGTCGGGGGCGTTTATTTACTATTGCCTTGATATTAATGGGTGTAATTAATATTGGTTACATAGTTAATAGGTTTACACAGGCAATAATTGAAGGTTACTTTCAACAAGGCATTAAACTTCGACAACGGAGGCGTTTAATGGAATCACTAGTAGATCACTACATTATCTGTGGTTTTAGTCGTACAGGTAGACAAATTGCTAAAGAATTTCAGGCCGAGTCCGTGTCCTTTGTGGTAGTTGATTCTGATATGGAATCCGTACAGCAGGCGGAGTCCCAGGGTTATATGGTCTATCAAGGTGATGCTACCCTGGATGATACCTTGTCGAAGGTGGGTATACAACGTGCTGTTTGTATTGTGGCAGCCTTACCCTCTGATGCTGAAAATTTATATACCGTATTATCAGCAAAAACCCTCAACCCTCAAATTAGGGCGATCGCCCGAGCGAGTACGGAGGAGTCTTTACAAAAACTACAGCGTGGGGGAGCTGACACGGTAATTTCACCATACATCACTGGGGGTAAAAGAATGGCAGCAGCGGCGTTAAGACCCCAGGTACTAGATTTTGTTGATGGTATACTTTCGGGGACGGATAGACAGTTATACATGGAAGAATTTTTACTGGACGGTGATTGTCCATTCCTGGGACAGACTCTACAAAAGGCAAAATTGCGATCGCAAACTGGTGCTTTAGTATTAGCAATTCGGCGGAGTGATGGAAACTTGATTGGGGGACCGACGGGGGATACAATATTAATATCCGGAGATACCCTGATTTGTATGGGTACGGCGGAACAATTACGGGGTTTAAACCAAGTTTTAGCTCCGATGAATTCCCGAGAGTTAAGACGTCCAAAACATATTTAGGGGTATTTAGAGGTGAGGTAGTTCATTATCAACTTCCATCCAACCATGTAAGGGAGCAATAGATTTAATGGCCGATAGGATTACTTCTGGTGGCGCACTAGAAAGTAAAACGCTGGGATAAACAGCGGTACCCCACTGGGGATGAACTAAGACACAGCATTTATTTTTAATTACGGGATAATTTAGCAATGCTTTAGCAACTGCAGTGTCATCATGGGGAATCAGACCCGGATGGGAAAGTAAGGGATAACCCGTGCGGGGATCAATTAAATCGGTAGTATAACCTTGATCTCGTAAATTGAAAGCCACGTCACAACCGAACCTGATAAACTTTTCCCGCAATTTTTCTTTTTCTGTTTCTATTTCCCCAGTCATTTCTACCAGTGGATATTTTGATTGTTGTAATACAACTATCACCCATAAGAATTGTTGTTGTTTCCAATCTGGCAATATCTGTTCGCAGTTGGCACAGATATATTGACTGGGGTTATGAATGGAAATGTACACAGCTTGTCCTGTTTTGCCAACTAAATTAATAGGATAGCTGGGATCGGAAGTGCGAACACTTAGAGAGTTGACCACATTTAATCAGTTTTTGCAATTTTGTTTTTTAATTGTCTATGATCATAACTCTGAAGACTGCTCAAAAATCAACTTTCCCATAATCATCATCAAGTTCAGGCAAAACTATCTCAACTGCACCTAATTCAGTTTTAAAGCATTAACTGGTACTTCGTCCCAGGTTTCTACCGTGCGCAACTTTGCTATCCAACCAGCAGCTTTTTGTCCTTCCGTTAAGCTATGGCTAAAGGAGTTATGACATTCTTTAGCCTGGTCTTCATCACAACAAGCTATACAAGCATGAATCATCCCCGAGGGATCGATCTGCTCATTCACCCAAATTTTCATAAATACCTCCCCTATTTATTGATGAAATTTTTTTAAGCCCTACACTATATATGGTACAGCAGTTTGTTGGTAATGGATATATACTTTATCTCCTCATCAACGCAGTTGACCATCTTCCATATAAATGATTCGATCTGCTATATCTAAAATCCGATTGTCATGGGTAACTAGTAAAATCGTGCAACCCTGTTCTTTAGCCAACTTTTGCATTAGTTCCACCACATCCCTTCCTGATTGTTTATCTAAGGAAGCAGTTGGTTCATCCGCTAGTACTATTTTGGGATGACTGACTAATGCACGAGCGATCGCAACTCTTTGCTTTTGTCCTCCTGATAAACTTTCTGGATAGTAGTTGACTCGATCGCCTAGTCCAACTTGCTCTAACATTGCTATGGCTTTAGTATTAATGTCTTGATTTAAATACTCAGGGTGCAGTTCTAAGGACATTTTTACATTCTCTTTTGCAGTTAAAAAGCTCATTAAATTATGAGCCTGGAAAATGTAGCCTATTTGTCTGCGCATTTTGGTTAAGACTCTCTTACTAGCACCACAAACCTCTTGGTTGAGTATTTGCAATCTGCCTTCTTGTGCAGAACGTAAACCACCCATTAAGGATAAGAGAGTGGTTTTACCTGAACCAGAAGGACCTGTCATAATTACAATCTCTCCAGATTTAATCTGTAAATTAATATCAAATAGAACTTGTTTTTTTAAAGCACCTTCACCAAAATAATGATTGAGTTGAGAAACTTCAATTACTGTCTGAGTTGCTATTTTTGCATCGTAGGTAATTCCTAACATGACATTCTCCTTGTTTAAGAAATATCTAAAAAATATCTGCCGGGTCAGCAGAACGAAGTTTCCCTAGGGCGATCGCTCCAGAAATACTACACATAATTACCGTTAAAATAAACACATTAATTGCCCGTTCAGCTTTCATAGTTATGGGTAACATGGTAGCGACAAAAGTTAGTTGATATAATCCCAAAGAGAGGAATAATGAAGGTAAATAACCCAGAATAGCCAAAAATAAAGATTCCTGGATCAAAACTCCTAAAAGATACCAATCAGTGTAACCCATAGCCTTGAGGGTGGCATATTCGGGAAGATGGTCAGAAACGTCAGAATAAAGGATCTGATAGACAATGACAATACCAACAATAAAACCCACCCCTACACCCAAACCAAAAATGAAACCAATCCCTGTGCTAGTGGCCCAGTAATTCTTTTCTTTTTGGGCAAAATCCTCTGTTGTGCCCACTTCCACAAACGGGCTATTAGGATCGGGGTTCAACCCAATTTTCAGTTGTGCCTTTAATTTCTGGATATCTGTACCGGGTTTTAAATTAATTAGTCCCACTTCAATTTGATCGGGTTTGCGTTGGGGAAATAATCGTAAAAATGTGGAGTCACTAGCCACCACATTGCCATCAGCTGCAAAGGAAGCACCATTACTAAATAAACCCCTCACGCTGACCAAATTATTATTCAGTTCCGTTTGAAAGTTACCGGTTTTTTGAAAAATTTTACCAACCTCACCATATTCGGGACGACCAGCTTGGTCAAACATAATATGATTGAGTGATTTGAGAGTATCTTTATTTTTTTCTACTTCGGGAAATCTCAATCCAGGTTGATAGGGATCAACTCCCCAAACCAAAATTGGTCGATCAATTCGTGTTTGAGGATTACGCCATTGTGCCGTACCAATGTAAATGGAATTAACCGATGCTACCCCCTCATAACCTAGTGCTTGATATAGTTTATCTCTAGAAAAACTTTTCGTGGAAAACAAGCTATTAAATTGAGGATTAATTAACACTAAATCTCCCAGCAATTTGCGATGGGGTTGAATTGCTGCATCAAATAAAGCACTTTCAAATCCCATCTGGATAAATATCAACATATCAGCAAAGGTAATACCCGCCACAGCAACTGCCAATCGGGTTCTTTCTTTCATGAGCTGTCGCCACGCCAAAGGGGTTTTAAGAAAAAGTTTTGATATCATGGACGCTACACATATTTAAGTGAAATGGCATAATTTAATAGAGTATAGAAACGGATGAACTAGGTAGAAACAAATTACAGTTCAATTGCCGTTTGCACTTGTAAGTTAGTTAGTCCAGCAACCTTTTTGCTATCCTGGGGGGTGAGGCGAATTTTCACCTCAACCACTCGACTGTCTAGATTTTCACCAGGTTGGTTACTAAACACATTTTGACGATTGACTTGTAAACCAATTTGAATCACATTACCTTCTAATTTCTCTGATAATGTAGGACTCATAATCTTGGCTTTTTGCCCAATTTTGACTCGACTGATATCAGTTTGGTAAACTTCTGCTACCACTGACATTTTCTCCGTCTGGGCAAAATCCGCAATACCTGACGCGGTAATTTTCTCACCCGCACGAGTATGAATTTTCAGAATTCTACCACTCATGGGAGCGCGAATAAAAGCTGATTCCAGATCTGTGTTGGCACTGTCAAGAACTGAAACAGCACTTTCAAGTTCTGTTCTGGCTAAGTTCACATCTACAGCACGAACCTCGGCAATACTATTTAGTGTTTCCTCAGCTGCCCTAATTTGTTTCGCACTAGTGGTACTAATTCTATTTAGTTGTACCCTAGCTTCCGCCAGTTGTTTACTAGCAGTAGTATTAATCCGTTCCAAAATCGCCCTAGCTTCGGTTAATTTTTGTTCGCTGGTCTCCACATTTAACCGTTTACTGTCAATTAAAGAATTAGAAACTGCTCCTTGGGAATATAACTGTTGATAACGTTGATATTCCGATTTAGCATTTTTCAGTTCCGCAGCCAATTGTCGAATATTTGCCTCCTGAGCAGTTCTATCACCTTGCCATTGAGCTTCTATCCTAGCAATAGTTTGTATGTAAGCATTTTTGTTGCCTTCATACTCTGCCTTTAACTTTTCTACATTCGCTTTTTGTGATTGAATCTCTCCCGGTTTAGCACCAGATTTAATCTGCTCTAATTTAGCTTGAGCAACCTTTACTTGTTTTTGCGCCCTTTCAACAGCACTTTGTAATTTATCCCGGGAATCTAATATGGCAATTATCTGACCTGCTTTAACCGCATCACCCTCTTGAAGGAGGATTTTTTCCACCCTGTCCCCATCTAATGCTAGGGGTGGAGATAATTTAATCACTGGTGTTTCCGGTTCCAATCTCCCCAATGCTGTTACCAAAGTGGGAGTAGGTAAAGTTTCCTCCACTTCCCCAGTGGTAGCACTACTGGCCTTGATAGAATGATTGAAAGTATAGGTCGCAACTCCTCCACTGACGGTGGCTACTGCTAAAACCAACAGAATTAGTCTTTTCAAAAACCCCCCTAGGTAAAGTTACTATAAATCATAAGATGGCTACTATCTTAACAGATTTTCTAAAAATTTATCAAAAATTTACATTCTCTGGTGGATGTTGGCTGGATATGGGAACAAAATCCAGCCAAAAATATCTACATTAGTAGTAACGGCCTATATTTTTTGAGATCGGAAAATGTCTAAGGGAAAACAACAAGCAGATAATACTTTAACTATAAACAGCAATAATTCACCCCGGAAATATTGGAAACAAGGGTTGACCTCCCTATCCCTAATATTATTAGGTTCGGGGATTACTGTTACAGGTGGTTATCTAACAAATAATCAGGAAGCTTTGACCAAGAGTGCATCTAAGCTTGGGGTGGAGAGTGTTCATGCTGCACCACTACCAGGAAATACGGACAGTAATTTTGTGACTGAGGTGGTTCGGAAGGTTGGTCCCTCCGTAGTCAGAATTAACTCTTCTCGCACGGTGAGAACTCAAGCACCAGACGAATTTGAGGATCTACGACGCTTTTTCGGTTCCAGAATACCACGCAGGGAAAATAGGGTAGAACGGGGCGCTGGTTCAGGTTTTATCATTAGTAATGATGGTCGTATTCTCACTAATGCTCATGTGGTAGAGGGTGCAGATAGGGTAACTGTCACCCTCAAAGATGGAAGAACCTTTGAAGGTAGAGTATTGGGAGCAGACCAACTCACGGATGTGGCGGTGGTGAAAATCGAGGCTAAAAATCTACCAACAGTTACTCTAGGTAACTCGGAACAGTTACAACCAGGACAATGGGCGATCGCCATTGGTAATCCTTTAGGACTAGATAACACGGTAACAACAGGTATTATTAGTGCCACTGGTAGATCCAGTAATCAAGTGGGGGTTCCCGATAAGCGGGTCGAATTTATTCAAACTGACGCTGCAATTAATCCAGGTAATTCCGGTGGTCCGTTGCTAAACGCCCGAGGAGAAGTGATTGGTATAAACACGGCTATTATTCAGGGTGCACAAGGATTAGGATTTTCAATTCCCATTAATACGGCACAACGTATTTCTAATCAAATAATAACCACAGGTAAAGCTCAACATCCCTATTTAGGAATTCAGATGGTTTCCATCACCCCAGATTTAAGACAAAGAATCAATTCCGATCCTAATAGCGGGTTGACCGTGAGTGAAAATCAGGGAGTATTAATCATTAGGGTTGTTCCCAATTCACCTGCAGCGAAAGCTGGAATACGCATTGGAGATGTTATTGTTAGGCTAAATGGTGAAGTGATCACCGACAGCTCTGCTGTACAGAAAGCTGTAGAAGTGGCCCAAGTGGGAGGAAATTTACGTCTGGACTTGCGTCGTAATGGACAAACTATCAATATTGCAGTCAAACCGGGAATTTTTCCCACTGGCATGCAATAGATCAACAAACTACTCTACGGATTTATTTGTGGAGTAGTTTAGTCTGTTGCTTACCGATCCGGCGCTAAGTAGGTAAATATATTAATTTCAACAACTGACAACTGATATAAGAGATCGTCAAACCCAACAGTACTAAAAGTAGAGGAATAACCGTATCTGATCGCAGTTGACGGGTTTTGAAAATTTTTACACAAGATATGGGAATAATCATAGGCCAGAAAACAGTGGTCACTAAGGATATAATTAGTGATAAGAACTTCTCTTCCGGAGTTGATGCGGGGTGACGGTGAGAGAATGTAAACCAATTGGCAAAAAAATAGCCACCCATTAGGGTGTAGGTAATTACTAATGTTAATTGTAATTGATTGGTCAAGTCGTGTATCACAGTCTCCATGTATTGTACTTATATAGCTTGAGCCAAAACGTTGTAAACACAGGTTTAATGGGTAAAAGGCCAGGTTGCTGCAGGTGGCTATAGCTTTTATGCACCGCTCCACGCCTAGTTTACTAAAGTCGCGAACATATAAGCCCACCTACAATATTATACACTATATTTGGACACAGTCAAGAGACCTGGACTAATATCGGGTGTTGAAATCTCCATCAAAGATGAGAAGTGGGCGAAGAACGATAATTGTAACCAAATTGGGAGTCTTTCTGGATGTATTGTTTAATGCTATCAAAATCAATAAAATAATCTGCCACATCAATGAGACTATCGCTAGTCATAGTTTGCAGACCTATAACTTCTACCCGCGATCCTAAACTGGTGACAGCATTAACAGCGTAGGCTAAATCCCCATCCCCACTAACTAGTACAGCAGTATCATAATAAGGAGCTAAGGTAATCATATCCACAGCAATTTCCACATTGAGATTGGGTTTTTTACCACTTTCCGTAAGTGCAATTATATCCTTAGTTACCACTCGATAACCATTACGACGCATCCACAACAGAAAACCTTGTTGTTTCTCCTTGCTAGTATCAACTCCAGTATAAAAGAAAGCTCTTAATAGTCTAGAAGTTTGAGTTAAACGACATAATAATTTAACATAGTCGATTTCAATGCCTATTTGAAGAGCAGCATGAAATAGATTGAGACCGTCGATAAAAATAGCCACCCTACCACGATTGAGATCATCACTCATGTCTGCTCCCTGAGATGTTTCCTGGGATTTAGTATCCCTAACCCTGGTGGTAGTTTTTGTAGCTGGTGTGACCGTTGTCCCTTGCCAATGTGGTTTTTCTTTTAATTCCTTATATTCGTTTGTTTTTTTGTTATTTGCGAAACTCATTGATACCTCTAGTTTTAAATTGGGATGTTTGGTAGTTTGTTATGTGATATTTTGGTAGTTAGCACTCATAAATCAGGGGGGTCTTTATTTCAATATTATCCAAACCAAACCTTTAGGCTAATTTTTGTTGCTTACTTTAACTAAAGTTTTTATAAAATTTTCCTCCCCAGTAGATATGGCCCAATTGTTCACTTATCACATTGATGGGGTGGGAAAAATTAAAAAAAAATTAAAAAAATAGGAGAGTCAAAAAATTAACCGGGAATTGCACCTTGGATAGTGAGGACTGAGCAGGGAGCATGATGTAGAACATAGTTGCTCACACTACCCAAAACCACCTCACTGATTCCCCTTCTTCCCCTACGTCCCACAATAATTAGGTCAGCAGACCAGCTTATAGCTTGTTCACAGATGACACGACCTGGATCCCCAACGGTTTGGAGCATTTCAGCCTTTACCCCCCTACTAATAGCAGTTTCCATTAGGGATTGGATCCATTTTAGTCGTTCTTGCTTATGTTCATCCCAGGCCTGCATATACTTGTTCATAGTTTCTCCATACAGGGAGGGGTAGATGGTTTCCGGTTGAAGAAATATGGGGTTGAGGTAGGGATCTTCTAGGGGAGACAGAACATGAAGTAGCATGATTTCAGAACTGCTCACTTGAGCCAAAAATAGAGCTTGCTCAAATATATTTTGGCTTTGATCCGGATTTTCTAAAGCAACTAAAATTTTATGCAACATAGTAATTACTCCTTGGGATAGATCTAAAATCTACACTCCCTGTGGTTTTTATGTGAGAAGGTTAGAGATATATTAGCCATACTAATCATTTTTGAGGGAAACAACAACTTTCCACAACTTTCAAGGGTGGGAAATTGTCAGACCCACATAGACTCCCAGATATACCCCCCAGATATACCTAGTAGTAGGAGTTGATGCTGATGAAATTTCATAATCGTATTCAAGCTGGAAAGATGTTAGGGGAAAGTCTAATAGATTACGCCAACCACGAAAATCTACTAGTATTAGCACTACCCCGTGGTGGTGTGCCCGTAGGTTGGGAAATTGCCAAAGCTGTGAATGCTCCCCTAGATGTTTGTATCGTCAGAAAGATTGGTGTGCCCGGACAAAAAGAATTAGCTATGGGTGCTATTGGTGCTGGGGGGGTTAGGGTATTCAATCATGATATAATTGCTACCTTGGGGATAGATAGAGATGTGATTGAAAAGGTTGTGTCTCAGGAGTTGGAAGAGCTAAAGCGACGGGAACAAACCTATCGAGGAAATGCTCCACCAATTAAGGTTGAAAACAAAACAGTCATTTTAGTAGATGATGGTATTGCTACCGGTGCGACTATAAGAGCAGCTATTGCTGTTCTCAAACAGCAAAAGCCCAGCAAAATTGTGGTAGCAATTCCTGTAGCATCAGCAAGTACCTATAGGGAATTGGAGTCGGAGGTAGATGAGGTAGTGTGTTTACAGACTCCTGAGTTTTTTTCAGCAATTGGATTGTGGTATGAGGATTTTTCTCAAACTAGTGACCAGGAAGTTTGTGAAATTTTAGGCTATTATATTTAGATTAAGTGGGTGAGTGGAATTAAATATTAAGATCAACGTAGGTTGGGTTGAAGTATGAAACCCAACACCCCCATGGGTTAATCCATTCTACAAATAATTGTACCTCCCTACTTAATGAAAGTTGACATCTTCATAAAGTTCAGTCATTTTTGCCTGGAATTGAATAGTAGGGAAGAAAAATGATGTTTCTTCACCTGTATAGTATTGTAAAGTCCAAAGTCCTTGATCATTCCTGCGGAAACACTCAACTCGCGGTTTTTTAGGACTAATTAAAATGTATTCTTGTAAAGTGGGTAAAGTTTGATAGTCGGCAAATTTGTCACCTCTATCAAATAATTCCGTAGAGTCAGATAAAACTTCAATAATTAAACATGGGAATCTTTTATAAGCTGCTGTTTCTTGGTCACGAGAATCGCAAGTCACCATAATATCAGGATAGTAAAATCTGTTTAACGATTCGATTCTAGCTTTCATATCCGTAATATATACTCGACAACCAGAACCCCTAAGATGATTACGCAGCAGAATGAATATATTTCCAGCTATGGTTACATGAACATCCAGGGCACCGGCCATAACGTAAATATTTCCATTAATATACTCATGTTTAACCTGACTATTTTCTTCTAGTTTTAGATATGCTTCTGGAGTAATATAAGTGTTACGATTAGCAATCATAATTAATAGCTCCCCTAATTATAGTTTTTTATAGTTTTACTGAAAGTTGACATCTTCATAAAGTTCAGTCATTTTTGCCTGGAATTGAATAGTAGGGAAGAAAAATGATGTTTCTTCACCTGTATAGTATTGTAAAGTCCAAAGTCCTTGATCATTCCTGCGGAAACACTCAACTCGCGGTTTTTTAGAACTAATTAAAATGTATTCTTGTAAAGTGGGTAAAGTTTGATAGTCAGCAAATTTGTCACCTCTATCAAATAATTCCGTAGAGTCAGATAAAACTTCAATAATTAAACATGGGAATCTTTTATAAGCTGCTGTTTCTTGGTCACGAGAATCGCAAGTCACCATAATATCAGGATAGTAAAATCTGTTTAACGATTCGATTCTAGCTTTCATATCCGTAATATATACTCGACAACCAGAACCCCTAAGATGATTTCGAAGAATAGATGCAAGATTAAGAGCAATGGTAACATGAACATCTAGGGCACCCGCCATGGCGTAAATGTTTCCATCAATATACTCATGTTTAACCTGACTATGTTCTTCTAGTTTTAGATATGATTCTGAAGTAATATAAGTGTTACGATTAGCAATCATACTTAATAGTCCCCATTAGTAGTCCTCACAATTCATTTAGTCTTGTTACATTCCAAATTCCAGTCTAACTCCGCTGCAACTTGGTGAGCTAATTCTAAAGGATTAAAGGGTTTAGCGATCGCACTTTTAATACCTAACTGGGAATAACGACGACGATCAGCAGCTTGGATTTTTGCGGTTAACAAAATGACCGGAATTGTTTGGGTTGCTGGATTGGCTTGTAATTTTTTAAAAGCAGATAATCCGTCCATATCAGGCATCATCACATCTAATAGAATTGCATCTGGTTGATGATTCTCAGCTTGCAAGATTCCCTCCTTACCCGAACTAGCTGTTAGCACCTCCCAACCTGCAACGGTTTCTAAACAAATCTTAGCCACTTCTTGAATATACTGCTCATTATCAACCACTAAGATGCGCCTTTTCATAATCTATGACCTAACCCTGGTTATTGCTTAGTTGTAATTCTCTGTAACAGGTCCATAACTCTTTGCTCAAACTCCTGAGTGGTGACCCTCCCCTTGGTAAAAAACTCCGTATGTCCCAATTTTAACCGATGACGTTCTGAATCGTCCAGGTCTTTTGCAGAATAGACAACCACGGGGACACTAAACAGTTGATCATGTTGTTTCAACCAATCAACAACCGTAAAACCATCAGCTTCCGGGAGGATCAAATCCAGAATTAGTAGGTCAGGATTAACCTTTTGACTCAGATGAATTGCTTCCCTACCAGTTTTGGCAATGAAGGTTTCAATGTCATGTCTACCGAACAAGGTTGCCAAAAGATCTGCGAGGTCATGATCATCTTCAATAATTAATATCTTCAGCTTTCTTGAGGGTTCAAATACAACTTTCCTTAAAGAGTTGAACAGGTCAGTTTCTTCCACTGGTTTACTTAACCAATCAGCAAACTTGACACCTTCTGAATTACTATCTTGTTGATAGTTGGAATTATTTTGACTCGATTTATAAACACTACAAATGACAATTGGTATATCTTTAGTGTCCGAACACTTTTTCAATCCAGCCATGGTTTCCCAACCATTCATTCCTGGCATAACTAAATCTAGTAAAATCACATCTGGATGTTGAATAACTGCTTGAGCGATCGCCTGGTCACCACTAGCTACTGTAAGTACCCGATATCCCCCTTGTAGTAGGAGATTTTCTAATTCCTGGCGAGTGATTGCATCATCATCACAAACCAAGACTAAAGGAGAATTAGCATCAGTAATTATGGATGTTTCATAGTCTAATTGATCGGTGACCAAACCCTGTAAATTAGCTCTATCATAAACAGTTAAAATTGGTAGAGTAAAATAAAAACTGCTACCTTCGCCCAAAACACTTTTGACCCAAATTTTGCCCCCATGTTGTTGAACAATACTCTTACAAATTGCCAGACCCAAGCCAGTACCATCATGATTGCGAGAATCAGAAGAGTCCACCTGTTGAAACCGCTCAAAAATACTTTCTAATTTATCTTCTGGTATACCTCTTCCAGTATCTTGCACAGTTACCAACACCTGGTCTTTTTGTAATTCGGTCATCAAATAAACCGTGGATCCTGGTTCTGAAAACTTAATGGCATTACTGAACAAATTAGTTAAAGTTTGAATTATCCGATCTGGATCTGCCCATAATTGAATAGATGAAATATTAGATGAACTATTAGAGTTATGAATAGATAAACTTACACCTGCTTTATCCGCTAAAGGTTGCATGATATTGATAGCTGAGTTGATCAAATCTCGCAAATCACAATTTTCCCGTTCCATTTTGACCTTACCCGACTCAATGCGTTCAATATCCAGAATATCATTAATTAATCTAACTAATCGCTCCGTACTATCGGTGGCAATTTGCAGCAACCGTTTACCCTGTTCTGAAGTAGTAGAGAGTAACCCACTGGTCAACATTCCTAAAGAACCATGAATAGATGTCAAAGGAGTCCGCAACTCATGACTCACAACAGAGACAA
The DNA here is from genome assembly GCF_001432185.1 of Cylindrospermopsis sp. CR12. Lineage (NCBI taxonomy): Bacteria > Bacillati > Cyanobacteriota > Cyanophyceae > Nostocales > Aphanizomenonaceae > Cylindrospermopsis > Cylindrospermopsis sp. CR12. The sequence goes on from NZ_LMVE01000086.1 coordinate 54,299, forward strand.
ATTCATCCTTCATTTTTTCCACCTGCTTGCGCTCAGTTATATCTCGCAAGATGACGGTGTACACAGATTCTTGACCAAGATCTAATTTAGAAATTGAAGCTTCTGCAGGAAATTCTGACCCATCTTTACGACAACCAAATATTTCTTGTCTTTCTCCCATTCTGCGAGCGTGAGCAGAAGATTTGCCAAATTTATATACGTGATTATGATGTTCCTGAGCAAAGCGTGTGGGTAATAATAAATCTAGTTTTTGTCCTAAAACTTCCCCAGCAGAGTAACCAAAAATTTTTTCTGCACCTTGATTAAATAAGGTAATCTGTTGATTACTATCAATGGAAATAATTGCATCATCGGCAATACTTAAAATGGCTTCAAACCGATTTTCTGAAATCCTCAAAGCGTCTTGAGTACGTTTTTGTTCATCCAGTTGTGATTGCAATTGGCGATTGACATTAATTAACTCAGCTGTACGTTCATTAACCCTCAGTTCTAGTTCATCTTTAGTTTTGTGCAATGCTAATTCTGTCTGCTTACGTCTGGTAATATCACGGGCGACAATTTGTGCTGCTGGTTGATTTTGGTAGTTGAGAAATGCACCAACCATTTCTACGTAAATTATTTTCCCATCCGCTTGTAAAAATTTAACTTCATGCAAGGGAATCAATGTTTGACTTGTTTTCAGAGATTTGAGATTTTCTTCAATTTCTTCCCTGTGTTGTGGATGGACAAATTCTAGAAATTTCTTACCTAATAGTTCCTCTACTGAATTAACTCGCAGTAGTCTCACTGCAGCACTGTTAACGAAAACTAAGTCATCTTGACTAACAATGAGAATTGCCTCTGGATAAACTTCTACTAAGTTATGATAGGTTTCAACAATAAATTTGTTATTCTCGTTAATTTGATTGGTCTTTTCATATCGATTACACTCCATAATTTTCAGCAATCTCACTCTTTCCAAGCGATTCAGAATACGATTGACTAGCTCGGACACAATAATTGGTTTATTAACAAAATCATCAGCTCCTACACTAAATACCTGATTGACAATTTCTGCATCGCTATGAACTGTCAAAAACAAAATCGGTACTTCCCTACCTTGATCATGATTGCGAATCATTTTACATAATTCAATACCGCTCATACTAGGCATTTCAATGTCTAATATTAACATGTCAGGCTGAATTTTTTCCCAAGTTTCCCAAAACTTTCCAGGATGATTAAGGGTAATTATTTCTAGTCCCCAAGGAGTCAACAGTAACTGTAATAAATCTAAAGTTTTTAAATCATCATCTACCACTAATATTTTAGTTTTGTTCACTGTTGGTGTGATTTCATTATCGATGTTTCTTTCAGGGAATAATTCCGGTTGTTTTTGACTATTATCAGGAGCGGTAATTTGCTGATTTTTCTTATCAATTTCTCGCCTTAGTGATTTGACCCAACTTTGTAATTTAGGTTGTAGATTAATCATTTCTGCTACTGTTAAATTAGCAGAAGATTGGAAGAAATTCTCAATTTTTTTTGCCAATTCTGAAGCATAAGGTAAGCCAAATGTACCCAGAGAACCTGCTAAAGTGTGTGCTTCTCTAGTTGCTCGTATTAATAGCTCTAAATTAAAAGTTCCTTGGGTACGGGCAATATTTTGTGCAGCTGTTTCTATAAGGGAAATTTGCTCTTCTATCCTACCGCGAAATCGTTGCCAAATTTCTTCAAGTTTCTCAATTGTCCGCTCATTTTTTGATTGATGATTTAATTCATGGTTGGATCTACTTTCTTTTAGTTCCTCATGGTGATTATGGTCATTTTCTTGTGGCTTTAGACGATATCCAATACCATAAACTGTTTCTACTAAATCATGAGGTGCGCCCACTGCTTTTAACTTCATTCTTAAACCCTTAATATGAGTCCGCACAGCGTCTTCCCCCGGTGTGTCTTCATAAGACCAAAGATGATCTAAAATCATTCCACAGCTAAATACTCGACGATTATTTCGCATCAGAAGTTCTAGTAGAGCATATTCTTTTGGGGTGAGTGAAAGTTGGTCTTGTTGATATGTAACTTCACAACTACTAGGGTCTAATCGCAAACCTCTCCACTCTAATACAGGCTGGGAATTAACACCGCCACGTCTTAATAATGCTCTTACACGAGCTACCAATTCTTCTTCATCACAGGGTTTGACTACATAATCATCCGCACCAGCATCTAAACCAATAGCTTTATCGTGAGAACTATCACGCCCTGTCAATAATAAAATTGGCACTCGCCGACCACTAGAACGAATTTTTTTACATAAGCTAATTCCATCGAGTTTTGGTAAAACAATGTCTAGTAGTATCAGGTCATACTCATAAGTTTCTACTAAATCCCAAGCAGTCTTACCATCATTTGCTAATTCTACAGCATAATTCTGTTCTGTGAGAAAATTAGTCAGGGTATATGCAATTAGTTCATCATCCTCAACTACTAAAATCTTCATGTTAAAAACCTCCTTTAAACATTGTAATTAGAAATAATCAGAATAAATTTACCTACGACAGAGTTAATAGTCAAAATTCAGTACAAAATTTTAAGCTATGTATAGCTATAGAGTTAAACATGTGAAAATTCTTAACTTAATTATTAAAGCTGGACAAGAAATAAAGGAAAGATATCAACTTTTAGATATAGAGCAAACTGACTAAAAATGGGCATAATAACTAAGAAGTACAGAAAAGGTAGAATCATCACCAAATGGCTTGATCTAGGTCTTGGAACATTTACAGTCATGGACAGTCATGGATAGTTAAAATGTTTATTCCCTTAACCATAATTTCCTCACAAGTTCCTCACATTCTTTAGCTACAACCATAAGTGTAGACCTAGATCCCAAGCTAGGAGTTAAAAATTAACGAATTGTAAAGATAAATGCTAAGAATTATAAAGGAAACCTACATCTTCTTACAAATAGGAACTGGAATGACATAAAGAGGTACTTTGTAATGGTTGATAAGTTATAAAGGAGACATCAATGCTTAGTAAAATTTTGGTGGGGTTAGACCTTTCTAGCACAGGTGAGGAAGTATTTCAACAAGCACTCAACTTAGCAAAATTGACATCGGCTGAGTTAATGCTAATACATGTCCTATCACCAGAGGAAGATGGCATTCCGGATACCATGATGTTTTCTCAGATTGATTACTATCCAGCTTGGACTGATGAAAGCATGGGAATTTATTTGAAGAAATTGGAAGCCTATAAAGAAGAAGGTTTGGAAATGTTGCAAGGTTTTTGTGCGCGGGCAAATACAGAAAACATTAAAACCGAGTTTTCCCAGAATGTGGGAAATCCAGGTAAGGTGATTTGTCAAGTCGCTGGGGCGTGGGGTGCGGATTTAATCATCATTGGGAGACGAGGAGTTTCTAAAATCACTGAGTTTTTTATGGGTAGTGTAAGTAATTATGTGTTGCACCATGCACCCTGTTCTGTACATATTGTCCACCATCCTGATAAGAAATCATGAAAACCACAGTTCCAGTTCGCGTCAATCATGTTGAGCGTGGGGACAAACGTTTGAGAATGTTGGATACAGCCATCAAACGCTGTCAATATCAACAGGATGCACTGATTGAAATTCTCCATCGAGCAACGGAATTATTTGGGTATTTAGAATTAGATTTACTGCTGTATATCGCCCGTGAGTTAAAATTGCCACCTAGTCGGGTATATGGAGTAGCAACATTTTACCATTTATTTTCCTTGGCACCAAAAGGTAAACATAATTGTGTAGTTTGTACAGGTACAGCTTGTTATGTGAAAGGTGCCCAAGGAATTTTAACCACCGTGGAAACATTCATCCAAATTAAAGCGGGAGATACCACACCAGACGGAGAAATTTCCTTGATGACTGCTAGATGTTTAGGTGCTTGTGGTATTGCACCAGCAGTGGTGTTTGACGGTGAGGTTTTAGGTAATCAAACTGCACAATCAGTCTGTAAAAAAGTGGGAGAATGGCAACATGGAACTACATGAATTATTGGAGATTGCTAGGGCAGAAAATTCTCAGAAGAAACCTATACAAATTCGCTGTTGCACTGCTGCAGGTTGTTTGTCTTCTGGTTCCCAAGCAGTGAAGGAAAATTTATTGACATCGCTTAAAGCAGCAGGTTTGGAACAGCAGGTGGAAGTGGTAGGTGTGGGTTGCATGCGCCTTTGTTGTCAGGGTCCTTTAGTGGAGATAGATGAGAATAAAAGTCATAAAATTACACTTTATCAACAAGTAACGCCCCAGGATACACCAAAGGTAATTGATTCTATCAAGGGAAAAAACACCACTTTAAAACAGCAAGATTTACAACATCCGTTTTTTACTAAACAATTGCCCATTGTTTTAGAAAATAGTGGTCGGGTAGATCCAGAAAGAATTCAATCTTATATTGCAGCTAATGGTTATCAAGCTCTCTACCAAGTGCTGCGAGAAATGAAACCCACAGAAGTAGTAGAAGTTATTACTAAAAGTGGATTAAGGGGAAGAGGTGGTGCTGGATATCCCACGGGTTTAAAATGGGGAACGGTAGCAAAATCGCCAGGTGCAAAAAAATTCGTGATTTGTAATGCGGATGAGGGAGATCCAGGCGCATTCATGGATCGTAGTGTGTTAGAAAGTGATCCCCATCGAGTTTTAGAAGGAATGGCGATCGCCGCTTATTCCATTGGTGCTAATCAAGGTTATATTTATGTGAGAGCGGAATACCCCATTGCGATTAAACGTCTGGAAACTGCCATTCGTCAAGCACAAAGGTTAGGGGTATTGGGAACAAATATTTTTGAATCACCTTTTGATTTTAAAATCGAAATTCGCATTGGTGCAGGTGCTTATGTTTGTGGTGAAGAAACCGCATTAATGGCTTCAATTGAAGGTAAACGTGGTGTTCCCCATCCTCGTCCTCCATACCCTGCTGAATCAGGTTTATGGGGTTACCCTACATTAATTAATAACGTGGAAACCTTTGCTAATATTGCTCCTATTATCAGAAATGGGGCGGAATGGTTTGCTAATATTGGCACAGAGAAAAGTAAAGGGACAAAGGTTTTCGCCCTAGCAGGTAAAATCCGGAATACAGGTTTAATTGAGGTTCCCATGGGGACAACCCTAGGGGAAATTGTGGAACAAATGGGTGGTGGTATTCCTGATGGGGGTATGGCCAAAGCGGTACAAACAGGTGGACCATCGGGAGGATGTATACCAGCATCAGCATTTACTACACCCGTAGATTATGAATCCTTGTCTGCTTTGGGTTCTATGATGGGTTCTGGGGGAATGATTGTGATGGATCAAACTACTAATATGGTAGATGTGGCACGATTCTTTATGGAGTTTTGTATGGATGAGTCCTGTGGTAAATGTATTCCCTGTAGGGTGGGAACGGTGCAACTCCATGATTTATTAACCAAGATTAGTAAGGGAAAGGGAACACAAAATGATTTACATCTGTTGGAAGAATTATGCGATATGGTGAAACACACCAGTTTATGTGGGTTAGGTCAGTCTGCACCCAATCCTGTTTTTAGCACCCTGCGCTATTTCAAAGAAGAATATTTAGCTTTAATTAATCGATAGAAAACAAATCAATTATCAGACAATTATGACAGTAAAGACTTTGACAATTGATGGGCAAATGGTCAGCGCTCACGAGCATAATACCTTATTAGAAGCAGCACAGGAGTCAGGTATACATATTCCCACACTTTGTCATTTAGATGGTGTGGGAGATGTGGGTGCTTGTCGTCTATGTTTAGTAGAAATTGCTGGGATGAATAAACTTCTACCTGCTTGTGTGACCAAGGTTTCTGAGGGGATGGAAGTCACAACTAAAAGCGATCGCCTGCAAAGGTATAGAAGAACAATTACTGAAATGCTATTTGCAGAAGGGAATCACACCTGTTCTGTATGTGTAGCTAATGGTAATTGTGAATTACAGGATTTAGCCATAGAAATGGGCATGGATCACGTGCGATTAGCTTATCAGTTTCCTCAGCGGAGTGTTGATACTTCCCATGAGAGATTTGGCATAGACCACAATCGCTGCGTTTTATGTACTCGCTGTGTGCGGGTATGTGATGAAATTGAAGGTGCCCACACTTGGGATATGGCGGGTAGGGGAACAAATTCCCATCTGATTACGGATTTAAATCAACCCTGGGGAACTTCTCTCACCTGTACTTCCTGTGGTAAATGTGTCAATGCTTGTCCCACTGGAGCTTTGTTTACTAAGGGTGTAAGTGTGGAAGAAATGAAACATGATCGCGGTAAAATAGAATTCTTGGTCACAGCGCGAGAGAAACAACAATGGAACTTTTAGTGGTTAGCATCTTACATATCATCAATTAAACATTATGGACAAAATCAAATTAGCAACCGTATGGTTAGGTGGATGTTCTGGATGTCACATGTCATTTTTAGACCTAGATGAATGGTTAATAGATTTAGCCACTCAGGTAGATGTAGTTTATAGCCCTATTGCTGATATTAAAGAATATCCAGAAGGGGTGGATGTGGTATTAGTAGAAGGAGCGATCGCCAATGAAGAACATTTGGAGATAATCCACAAAATTAGACAGAGGACAAAAACCATTATTTCCTTTGGAGACTGCGCAGTTACAGGTAATGTGACCGCCATGCGCAATCTAACAGGGACTGCCAATGTAAGTTTACAATTAGCCTATATAGAAGGAGCAGATGTAAATCAAAAGATTCCCCACTCACCAGGAATTGTACCACCTTTAATTGATCGAGTTGTTCCAGTTCATAACATAGTTGATGTTGATATTTATTTACCAGGTTGTCCACCTTCAGCTACAAGAATCAAAGCAGCACTAGAACCATTATTAAGAGGAGAAACACCCCCCATGGTAGGGAGAGAAATGATTAAATTTGGATAACCTAAATAAATCGAGATGAATCAACTTAACTCAGGAGGTAGAGAATGTTAAAAGCAGCAGATGTCATGACCAAAGATGTGGCGACAATTCGCAGTTCTGCTACCGTAAAAGAAGCTGTTGATTTAATGAAAGCTAGAGATTGGCGAGCATTAATAGTGGATCGTCGTCATGGACAAGACGCTTACGGAATAGTCACGGAAAGCGACATAATTTATAAAGTTATAGCTTATGGCAAAGAAACAAATAAAGTCCGTGTTTATGAAATAATGACTAAACCTTGTATAGTGGTTAATCCAGAACTGGGTTTAGAATATGTAGCCAAATTATTTGCTCAATATAATCTCCACCATGCTCCAGTGATTAGTGGTGAATTAATGGGAATAATCTCATTGACAGATATTTTGGTAGGAAGTGTTACCCTAGAAAAACCCCATACAATTCTTTTGGAACAGCAATTACAAGATGAAATCAGAAAAGCGCGAATTGTTTGTAGTAATAAAGGTATTAACTCACCCGAATGTGCAGCTGCTTGGGATGTAATAGAAGAAATGCAGGCTGAAATTGCCCATCAAAGGGTTGAGAAACCTGCAAAAACAGCATTTGAAGAATTTTGTGATGAGTTTCCAGAGTTTCCAGAAAGTAGAATGTACGATTTATAAAACCAGGTTGCCAAAAAAATCATGAAAAAAATAGTTATTGATCCTGTTACCCGCATTGAAGGACACGCCAAAATTAGTATTTATCTCGACGATGAAGGTCATGTAGATGATGCACGGTTTCACGTAACAGAATTTCGCGGATTTGAAAAGTTTTGTGTTGGTCGTCCTTTTCCAGAAATGCCAGGAATTACAGCTAGAATTTGTGGAATTTGTCCGGTAAGTCATTTATTAGCATCGGCAAAAACTGGGGATAAAATCTTGTCTGTCACTATTCCGGAAGTAGCAACAAAATTGCGTCGTCTCATGAATTTAGGACAAATAATTCAATCCCACGCATTGAGTTTCTTTCACCTCAGTGCCCCAGATTTATTATTGGGTATGGATAGTGAACCAGCCAAACGAAATATTTTTGGTTTAATTGGCACCGATCCGGAATTAGCTAGGGGTGGAATTCGATTACGACAATTTGGACAGGAAATTATTGAATTATTAGGGGGCAAAAAAATCCATCCCGCTTGGGCCGTCCCTGGTGGTGTTAGTGACCCTCTCACATCGGAAAATCGTACCCACATACAAAACCGCATTCCCGAAGCTAAAGCTACGGTTCTTAATGCTATAGGTTTATTTAAAAACTTGCTAGACAACTATCAAAAAGAAGCCCAAACCTTTGGCAATTTTCCCAGTTTATTTATGGGATTAGTAACTGCTCAAGGTTTGTGGGAGACCTACGATGGTCATTTACGTTTTGTAGACAGTGGGGGAAATATTGTTGCTGATAAATTAGACGTGGATAATTATCATGAATTTATCGGTGAAGCAGTGCAAGAAGACTCCTATTTGAAATCTCCCTATTATCGTCCTTTAGGTTATCCCGATGGCAAAGATCATTGTCGTTTAGATAGTGGAATGTATCGGGTTGGACCTCTAGCTAGATTGAATATTTGTAGTCAAATTGGCACTCCATTAGCAGATCAGGAACTACGGGAATTTCGCAGTTATGGTAGTGGAACTGTGAAATCTTCTTTCTTTTATCATTATGCGCGGTTAATTGAAATTTTGGCTTCTATTGAACACATAGAAATTTTATTGGATGACCCTGATATTTTGTCAACCCGTCTGCGAGCTGCTGCTGGAATTAACCGATTGGAAGCAGTGGGGGTAAGTGAAGCACCAAGGGGAACCTTATTCCATCATTATCGTATTGATGAAAATGGTTTAATGCAGAAGGTGAATTTGATTATTGCTACTGGTCAAAATAATCTGGCAATGAACCGTACAGTTGCTCAAATTGCTCGTCATTTTATCCAGGGTAGTCAAGTTCAAGAGGGAATGTTAAACCGGGTCGAAGCTGGTATCAGGGCATTTGACCCCTGTTTAAGTTGTTCTACTCACGCTTTTGGAAAAATGCCTTTAGTCATAGACTTAGTAGATAGAAATGGTAATGTGGTCAATCAAGTTTGTCGTAATTAGATTTGGTTGTAGCACCAAATCTTTTGTGGTAGTATGGGAGCATTACACATACTTTTGGCTATGATCAAGTTCCATGACAAAAAGGTTAATTGGTTTAACAGGAGGCATTGCTACGGGCAAAAGTACCGTGGCTAATTATTTAGCAAGTGTATACGGGTTACCCATTTTAGATGCAGATATTTACGCCAGAGATGCAGTGTCCGAGAGTTCGGTCATTCTTAGTCAGATTACTCAACGTTATGGCAAAGAAATTTTGCTTACAGATGGTAATTTAAATCGGAAAAAATTGGCAGAAATTATTTTTAATCAATCCCCTGAACGCTCCTGGGTGGAAAATTTGATTCATCCTTATGTCAGGAATTGTTTTTTAAAAACTATTGAGGAGTCACCACATGACACCTTAGTTTTGGTGATTCCCCTTTTATTTGAAGCGGGTTTAGAGAATCTAGTTAATGAAATTTGGGTTGTTTATTGTCAAGGCGAAATACAAAAACAACGACTAATGAGTCGCAATGATTTAACGGGAGTACAAGCAATGGCAAGAATTAACAGTCAATTACCATTAGAGGAGAAAGTTGCTCGTGCGGATGTTGTTTTAGATAATTCTTCTGATCTAGAATCTCTGTTGCGCCAAGTGGATCTGAGCATAGCTAGGTTCCACTAAACTTGAGCTAAAACGAATGCAAATGCTGGAAGTTGCAGACTAATTTCTCCTGGTACTATTTGGATTGACCCACCAGATGTTCCAAATAGTATATTAGGTTCGGGAAAATCACCATGATCATCAGGAGCTTTAAAAGAATGATTATATATATCTCTAGATCCCATATTCATAGCAGCTAGAAGACGGTATTTCTCAAGCGGATGGTGAATAAGTAAGCATAATACACTGTGATTTTCATATAATAAGGTGCGTGTGCCATTTACAATCAATTTGTATTGCCAGCGAATGTGGGCAAGTTTTTGAATTAGTAAAAAGGTGGGGTGGTTTCTGTTGTAAGGTTGAAAAGTCTTGCGGTTGATTACCCCAAATTTCCAAGTGCAACTGGGATTATCAAACATATCTTCCCGTACATAACAATCATGTCCAATATAACTTGATTTTTCTTCATCATGAAACAAACCTAGTGCACCGTCAAACTCTTGTTCTGTTCCCTGGTAAATAAAGGGTATTTGTGGACCTAATATTAAACAAGCTAGAGCAAAATGTAGGCGAATACGTGCTTGATCCCGGCTATGAGTGCGATTTAAAAACTCATGGAAAACTCTATTTGTGTCCTGATTTTCTAAGAACATAATATTATTTTGCCAACCTGCATAGTAGGAATGTGATGGCTGCAGAAAACCACAAAAATAGTCTGTGAGACCAGAAAGCCAATTACCATCTCCAAAAGACTGCTTAACATCATAGTAAGTGGGATAGTCAATCAAACCTGAGAACTTGGCTGGGTTGTATTCTAGTACTTGTTCGTGGGTACTACCTGCATGCTCAGCTATTTGCACAAATTCCTTTTTTCCTAGGATGTGGGCATATCTTGATATTTCTTCTACGCAAGGTTGCCAAAAATCTAAACCAATGTGACGCGCAGCATCATAGCGGAAGCCATCAATATCCGTCTCAGCAATCCAGTATTTTAAATGTTGTAGTAGTAATTCGCGAACATAATTTGTCTCCGTACGCCAGTCTTCTAAAAAACCGAATAGTCTTTGGTTAACCATATCGGTGTATTCTGGTCCATGAAAGAGTGAGGTATTCCTTGCTTCCACGGGAAAAGGCATAACCGTCAACTCATCACCCTGTATATATTTAAATTCTCCTCCTGGTGGACCACCGTATTCTGGCCAATTGATGCTGTCAGCGATGTGATTATTAACTACATCTAAAATAACGGCAATATTTAATTCATGGGCTTTTTTAACCATTTGACGTAAACATTGAAGTGTACCTAAACGGGGATCAACCATTAATAGATGAATAGGATGATAACCATGGTAACCATCAGGAGCATTGACATATATGGGACTAATAATAATTACTCCTACACCTAGGTATTTTAAGTATTCTAGATGCTCAGTTATACCTTTTATTGTACCACCATGACTAGAATGGGGACAGGAAAGATCGTATTTTACTAAACTTAAAGGACTACGAACTATATGTTTGCTACGGGCAAATCTGTCAATTAGTATAGAATAGAACAAGCGAGAACTCCAGTCCTGGGGACTAGGTGTCATGGATATGGATGGTTGTGGTCCGTAAACATGGTGATTATTCAGCAGTCCCAAAAATACAGATGAAATTTCTGTTAGGGAGCGGGGTGCTTCATCGCAAACTAACAAAATTTGCGATCTTTTACTAGTATGTTCCTTACCATTAATATCTATATAACCCAGTCTATACTTACATCCCCCACCATTACCAAGGGGTGGAAGGGTAACTGAAAACATCTGGAAGCCATTTTCAGTTAAACCTTCTGTTTTTGCTATTATCCGGTCTAAATCAGAATATCCCTGACCATCATTTAACTCGCAGACCACCTGTCCCAGGTCTGGATGTTTAGATAGGTGAACACCAAATCTAATGCGGATTTTTTCTTTTGTTCTAAATACCCAATTATAGGGTGCAATATCTGGATCTAAGTGTACTTCACAGTACTCATCAAAATAACGCATAATTTAGACTAGGTTAGAGGTACTAAAATCATTATAGAGGGTGTTTGAACTGATGAATAGAGGATGATTTAGCCATACCATGCTGATAGCTAGGATCATCATAATCCCAACAGGTTACTAATTCAATTAGGGTAATTTTATTGCTACCATAAACTTTGTTTTTAGGACCTTTAAGATTTTTAGGTTTTTCAGTTCAATTTTTTCAACTTTGAATTTTGTAGAAGGTTAGCTTTCTCTTCCGGTGTCATAGACTTAAGCCGTAAAAAGGCTTTAGCAATTTTTTCAGTGTTACCCAACTTAGTTTCTTTCTCAATTAGCAGAAGTGCTATTTTCTCAATAGTTACTGCATCAAAGAGTTCTCTTAATGCCAAGTCAATCGCAAACACCTTTTTGATGTATCCATGAAATTGTCCTGCTAATAAAGAATGTCCCCCTAAATGGAAGAAGTTGTCTTGCACACCCACTTTTTCTACCTTCAGTAATTCTTGCCACATAAGTACTAGTACCTCTTCAATAGAGTTTCTGGGTGGTAACCAGTCCTTATTTTCTCCTTTGTAGGTTGGTATGGGTAAAGCACGACGATTAATCTTATTGTTCCCAGTAAGAGGAATTTTATCAATAAAGACCCAAGCCGAAGGTATCATATACTCAGGCAAATAATTATATAAGTATAGGCGAAGATCTTCTATTGTTGGAGCTTGAGTTTTGGATACTACATAAGCAACCAATCGTTGTTCAGCGGGAGTGTCACCAATTGCTTGGACAATAGCCTGAGTAATAGCGGGATGGCTGGATAAAATGGTCTCAATTTCTCCCAGCTCAATGCGATAACCACGTATTTTTACTTGGTAGTCTATTCTGCCTAAAAACTCAATTTCCCCATTTGATAACCGTCGAGCTAGGTCTCCAGTACGGTATAAACGCGATCCTGGCTCTTGGGCAAAGGGATCGGGAATAAATTTTGTTGATGTGAGTGTGGGGTTGTTTCTATAACCTCTCGCTAGTCCTAGACCACCAATATACAATTCTCCCACAATTCCTTCCGGTAGTAGGTTCAAACCATTGTCTAGAATGTATAAAGATGTGTTGGCAATTTCTCGACCAATAGAAATTACATCTTTGGACCTTTCCAGTTGTTTAACGCTTGACCAAATTGTGGTTTCTGTGGGACCATAAACATTCCAGAGGTTTATATTCAATTGCAAAAGCACAGTTGCCAATTCGCGTGGTATAGCTTCTCCCCCACACAGGGCACAAAACTGATTCTTGGGTTGCCAACCCGCTGTTAATAGCAGTTTCCAAGTGGTGGGAGTTGCCTGCATAATTGTAGCTTGGCTTCGCTCTAACAAATCAGCCAGTTTAAATCCATCCTGGGCTGTTTCTTGGTTGGCAATAACTAATTTTGCTCCACTAATTAAGGGCAAAAATAGTTCTAATCCTGCAATGTCAAAGGATATGGTTGTCACCGCCACTAATGTATCTGTACTACCTGGTTGTAGCTGATTCCTAAAACTAAGTAGGCAATTCACTAGGGATTGATGATTAATTTGTACTCCCTTCGGTTTACCCGTAGAACCAGATGTATAAATAATGTAGGCTATGCTGCCTAAATCTAATGGTCTTGGTTGAAAGGAAACAGCTATTTCTTCTTGTAGAATTGCTTCTAATACCAACACCGTAGCGGAAGATTTAGGCAATCGAGAAACAACAGAAGATTCGGTTAGTATTATTGCTGCTTGGCTATCATTAATTATCCATTCCAGGCGATTTATTGGGAAAGCTGGATCTATTGGTAAATAAGCAGCTCCAGATTTTATAATTCCTAACAGTGCGGTTACTAAACCTGCATGGCGATCCACGCACACCCCCACTAATGTTTCTTGCGTGACCCCTAACTCTACTAGTGCTTGGGCAATTTTATTGGCTTGATCATTCAATTCGCCATAAGTTAACCATTTTTCACCTTCAAGAATTGCAGGGGACTTAGCATTCTCTGACACCTGTTGGTTAAACAGATCCGCTAGAGTCGCAACTGGTGGTTGATGCTTAATAGGTATGAGTGGGAAGGTGGGTAAACATATCTCGCCAAGAAATCTCGGTGATTTGGTCGCCAAGGTGTTTAATATATCTGTAACATGTTGTAATAATTGTTGCCGCTCCTTGGTGGTTCCTATTTTTTGGAAGGCAATTTTTAAGGTTAAATCTTTTCCTGGTAACGCGTAAAGACTTATGGGGTAATGATTTTTTTCTAGTGATTCTACATCGCTAATTATTAAATCATCATTATGGTTGCGTATTTTTTCACCTACAGGGTAGTTTTCATACACCACGATGGACTCAAATAGTGATTCACCTCTATTTATGTTACTCCAACCTTGTATATCCACCAAAGAACTATAGGAGTGTTCACTAATAGATAAAATGCGATCGCTTAATTCTTTTAACCATGTTCCTACTAGTTTGTCTGGCTCACATTTGAGACGTAAGGGTAGAGTATTAATAAATAAACCCACCATCTGTTCAAAACCAGATAATTCCGTAGGTCTTCCGGAAACTGTCACCCCAAATATAACTTCATTACTACCGCTATATTTGCTGATTAAAATTGCCCAGGCTGCATTTATTAAGGTACTGACAGTAACCAGGTGTTTATTTGCATAGTTTTTGAGCTGGGCATAAACTTCCGGTTGTAGAGTAGTTTGTAGAACCTGATAATCTGCTCCATTATCTAATGGATCGCTGGTTAATCCTATTTTAGTTACAGAGTCTAAACCCGCCAATTGATCGCGCCAAAAAACCTCTGCTTGCTGAATTGGCTTTTGATTTAACCAGACAATAAAATCCCGATAATTAGGAACTGGTGGCCACGTCAAAAATTGATGCTTTTGCTCTGCTTGGTAAAAGGAAATAACATGTTGAAAAACTAATGGCAAGGACCACCCATCTATTAACACGTGATGGTGTGTCCAACAAAATCGCCATTTTGCCTTGTCAGTTTTTACCAAAATTAACCTCATCAAGGGTGCCCTTTCAGTTGACAAACCCTGTTGACGATCTTCCATTAATAAATCTGACCATTTTTGCTCCCAGTCATCAGTACCGCACCAATCTTGATAAACAAAAGGCAAATTCACCGTGCTATGTACTCTAGCTAAAGGACGGGGAAGGGATTCCCAAATATAGGATGTGCGTAAGATAGAATAGTGATTAATGCAGTTTTCCCAAGCTGACTTAAATATTTCCACATTTAAGTCTCCCGTGATTTGACCTGTTACTTGTTGTAGATAAATGTCTTTTTCAATCTCATAGTTAGCATGGAAAATAATACCCTCTTGAACTGGTGCAAGAGGGTAGATGTCTTGCAAATCACTTATTCCACTAACAGCAATATTGAATTGTTCCTGATTTAAATTAGCTAAGGGAAAATCTTCGGGATTCCAACGGACAAGTTTTTGTTCGCTACCCATTAACAAGTTACGTAAACATTGTTGATAGGTATGCAGCAAATTACGAATAGTTTGTTCCCGGTGTAAGTTGGTGCTAAAACCAAAACGTATTTCCAGTTTCCTATTCACAATGAGACCAGTTATTTCCAATTGGAAGGTACGTTGATTTTCAGGATGTCGAGAAATCCCCGAATCTTGTGCTGCTGGTGTGAAGGGTGCATCAGCTGGAATTTGCTCATCAAACTGTCCCAAATAGTTAAAGATAATTCCTTGGGGGATGGGAGGCAAAATTTCCCCATGTTCTGGTTTTTGACTGAGAATACCGTAGGATAAACCATTATTAGGTATTCCATTTAGCTGTTCTTTAAGACCCGACAAGTTATCTAAGACATTGGAATTTACAGTTGTTATTCTAAAGGGAAAAAGGGAAGTAAACCACCCGACAGAGTCAGATATATCCAGATCTAAACTACTTCCTCGACCATGGGTTTCTAAAGCAATAACTATTTCCGATCTCCCAGTCCATTCTCTCAGTGTTGTTGCGAGTGCTGTAAGTAAAATTTCTTGAATGCCCACTTTATGGGTACGGGAAATTTCCAACAACATTTTATTAGTTTCCGTTTCTGTGAGAGCAAACGCAATTTGAGCAGCTGAATTTTCTTTGTTATCTGCTATTTTTTCAGGAAAATCCACAGGTAGAGTAAAGTCAAGGACTGCTTGTTTCTGCCAAAATTCCAGATCTGCTTCCCAGGCAATATGGCTCATGTTGTGTAGATAACTACTCCACTGAGGAAAACTCACACTTGGCTTTGCTTGAAAGGAAGATAGGGATTGATCTGGAGTAACATTGACATTTTGGATATTCCCAACCAAATCCTGGAGAATTACACGCCAAGACACACCATCAACGATGAGGTGATGAATAATTAATAATATTTTATCAGGTGTAGTTGCTGCTGTTTGGAAATAAACTACACGGAATAACCTCCCAGTTTCCAGGTTCAGTTGTCCTTGAAACTGTGTAGCTAGGGTTTGGAGGTGGGTAGATAATTCAATTTCTGGAATATCCGTTAGATCAACAACGTCCACATTTAAATGCTGACTATCATTATCCAATTCTTGTATCCATCCCTTTTCCGTTTGACGGAATTTTAATTTGAAAGCGGGATGTTTGCCCATTATTTGATTAACAGCTTTTTGTAAATCTCCAGTAGTAATCTGTGCTTTTACATCCAACAAAACTGCTTGATTCCAATAATGGGGATGTGGTAGGGATTGCTTAAAAAACCATTCTTGAATAGGGGTTAACGGAATTTCTCCTGTTTCAACAGTTGGCAGTTGAGAAAAGTTATCTTCTTTCCTTACATGATTTGCTAAATCGGCTACCGTAGGGTATTTGAACAGATCTTGGGCCGTGAAATAAATACCCAAGTCTCTGGCTTTGGCAATAATTTGTAGCCCGATAATTGAATCACCACCCAACTCAAAGAAGTTTTCACGAGTACCCAAACGAGGTACTTTTAACACCCGTTGCCACAGTTCAGTTAATATTTGTTCAGTTTCACTTTCGGGGGCAATGTATTCTTGAGATAGAGTTGTTTTTGCAACTTCTGGATCAGGTAGAGAATTAATATCAATTTTTCCATTGGGTAACAATGGCAAAGTATCAATATTAATAAATAAGGTAGGAATCATATACTCTGGTAAAATCTGACCCAATTCCAACCGCAGAATTTTTTGCCAATTGTTCGGTGTAGTTAACCGAGGTTGTACATAGGCTACCAGATAATTTGATCTGTCGGAACTGGAAATTTGGGAATCAGAAATTACTTTAACTAATGCACGATTTACCCAAGATTGTGCCTCCAATGCGGCAACAATTTCACTAGTTTCAATGCGGAACCCGCGTACTTTTATTTGTTGATCTATACGTCCGAGAAACTCTATATTACCACCTGGTAAATAACGAGCACGATCTCCTGTATCATACATTCTCTGTCCTGGGACAAAAGGATCGGGTAAAAATCTTTCCGCAGTCATTCCTGGTGCGTGCCAATAACCACGTGCCACTTGGCATCCTGACACAAAGATCTTCCCTGGTGTTCCTATGGGTACAGGTTGGAGTAAGGAGTTGAGAATATATAATTTGACATTGGTGACTGGTTGACCTAAGGGAATCTGGTCAAGATTGGCAATATTGTCATTTTCTTGACAGTTGTGGAAGGTAACGTCAATTGTAGTTTCCGTCGGACCATAAAGATTAATTAGAGGAATAGGTAATTTTTCCTGAAACTTCTGCCAAACTCTGTTTTTGAGAACCTCACCACCACTAAATACCAACCTCAAACTGCCACAATGCTCTAGTTCAGGCTCACCCAAAACTACTTCCAGCAAACTGGGTACTAATTGGAACAAGGTGACTTTTTCTTGTTGTATAGTTTTTACCAAGTATGCTGGATCTTGGTGTCCTCCTGGTTTAGCCATGACCAGTTTTCCACCTACCATCAATGGTGTCCAAAATTCCCAAACGGAAGCGTCAAAACTGAAGGGGGTTTTTTGCAGGACTATATCAGCATTAGTTACACTGAACTTGTCTACAAACCAAGTTTGATGGGATACTAAAGCTCCATGGGAAATGGCTACTCCCTTGGCCTTACCAGTAGATCCGGAAGTAAAAATAATGTAGGCAATATTATCAGGAAAGACGGAGACATTTAAATTTGCCTTAGACTGCTCCCCAATTTCTCGGTGTTGAGTGTCAACAAAAATGGTTTTCTGGGAATTTTGGTGGTAATTGACTTTTAAATCTGAACGAGTCAGGAGCAAATCAAGGTTCGCACCTTCTAACATAGATTGGACTCGGGCGCTTGGGTAATGGGGATCTATGGGAACATAACAACCACCTGCTTTCATTACCCCCAACATGGCACAAACCATATCTAGGGAACGTTCCAAACAAATACCTACAGGTTTTTCTTGGGTTATACCTTGGGACTGCAAGAAATGTGCCAGCTGATTAGCTTTTTGATTTAACTGCTCGTATGTCCAACCTTCCCCCTCACAAATAACTGCTATCTCTTTGGGCCTGACTGCTGCTTGTTGAGCAACAATTTGATGAACTGGTGTAATTGTTGGACGAGAAGTTGATAGTTGTTTCTCATAAATAAATTCCTGTGGCGCTAATGAAAATTCCCTATTTCCCACACAGTTTTCACTCACCAGTTCTGAGCAAAGCTGATAGTAATTAGCAATATTATCAACTTGGTCTTGAGTAAATTCAGCATGGCTATAGGCAATATTCAGGCTTATATTAGCCGATGCAACTTCCTGGTTCCAAGTAACCGCAAAGGGGATATTGGTTTCTTCAAAAGATGTTGATTTTAATAACTCTACCTCACGCCAATTTAATAATCCTTGGTAAACATGAAAATGAATGAAATTCAAGGATGTTTCATATAGGGGAAGACCACCATTTAGTCTTTGCACTTCTGGTAGAGGAAATCGACGATTTGCTACTAATGCTTGTTCAGCTAACCATGTTGCCTTAATCAAATCTACCCAAGAACCATGAGGTAGTCGTAACCGTAATGGTAAGGTATTTAAGAATAGACCCAAAACTTGGTCGCCATCTGTTGTGTCAGGTCTACCATTACTAACTAATCCTGTCACTATTTCTTCATCTCCTGAAAACACAGACAGAATGTGTAAATGTATTGCCAACAATACAGTTCTCAACGGTACGCCTAATTGGTGAGCCACATCTTTTAAACCTTGGGAAGTTGTCTGTGATAAGGTGATATCAACTTTTCCAATGGTGGGGTGCATTTTGGGAAGGTTTTTTCTTGGTAAGCGAGGCAATTTAGTCAAGGGAATATCTTCTAGCTGTTGTTGCCAAAATTCCCTTTGTTTTTTATCTTGTAAAGCTTCTTGTTCCAAGGCAATAAACTGGGAATATTCCAAACCGGTTTGAGGTGATAAACTGGGGACACCTCTACCCATTAAGTGTAAGTATAAACCTGTTAAGTCAGTTAAAAATTGCGCCAAACTCCAACCGTCCATAATGGCATGATGTAACACTAAGGTAGCCTCAACTACATCCTCACTTAACTGATGAATAAAAAACCGAATTAATGGTGGATTTTTGTAATTAAAACGACTTTGTTGTTCTCCCTCAATAAAGACTCTAAGATAATCATCTTGTGCAGATGGGGATAAATTAGTGAGGTTTTTAAAAATAACCCTTCCCGATACATCTTTAATAATTGCTTGTAAAGGTTGACTAAATTCTCCCAGAAAAAATGCCGTCCTCAGCACTGGATGTCTGGTAAACATCTGACTATAAGCCTGTTCCCAAACCTGTAGATTAAAAGGTATGCGAATGCGGAAGCTAAAAAGATCTTGATAAGTTGTAGAAGTTTGGGAATATTCAGTGTGAAACCACATTCCTGCTTGTAATTGTGCCAACGGATAAGCATCATCGGCTATATTGGTGAGTTTCTCTCTATCTTCAGTAGCAATTAAACCAAATGGTTCCTGATAATAATCCTGTTTTTTTCCACCAGATAGTGGTTGTAAGGTTGTTTCCAAATCCGTTGCTAGATCTGCTAGAATGGGATGGGTAAATATCTGCTCAATCTTCAGGTTGAAACCTGCTGCTTGGGCTAGAGAACAAACTCGAATACTACGGATTGAATCCCCACCTAAAACAAAATAATTATCAAATCTACCAACTCTCTCAACTCCTAAAACTTGCTGCCAAATGGATGCCAACTTCCGCTCAATTTCTGTCTCTGGTGCAGCAAATTCAATCCCTATATTTTCCCTTTTCATCTCGGGAATAGGTAAAGATTTTCTATCTATCTTACCGTTAGCAGTTAGGGGAAACTTATCCAGATAAACAACCTGGGAAGGGATCATGTAGTCAGGTAAAGACCGTTGTAGATGATCGCGGATATCTTTGATAGTCGGTTGTTTTTCAGGAGAGCAAACTAAATAGGCAATTAACCGATTCTCACCTGTTTCTATGTCAGTTGTAACCAGGACAATATTTTCATGAACATCAGAAATCTCAGCCAGGACATTTTCAATCTCCCCAATTTCAATCCGGAAACCCCGGATTTTCACTTGGTAATCTATGCGTCCTAAATATTCTAAATCCCCATTAGGAAGGAATCGACCCAGATCCCCTGTGCGATAGAGACGGCAATTCGGTCTAAATCTGGCCTCTATAAATCTTTCTGCTGTTAATTCTGGACGGTTCAAGTAACTATGGGCAACTCCCGCTCCACCAATATACATTTCCCCAATTACCCCTGTTGGTAGCAGGTTGCCATCAGCATCCAGAATGTAAATATCTAAATCCGGAATTGGTTCACCAATTAAACTACCAGATAAGTTGTCTATATCTTGTTTGCTAATTGGTCTATAGGTTACATGAACTGTTGTTTCTGTAATCCCATACATGTTAACCAACCGCGTTTGATTGTCTCCATATTTTTCAAACCAAGGAGATAAACTCCCCAAATTTAGGGCCTCACCACCGAAAATTACATAACGTAAATTGTCAAGATTACAATTTGAGTCTGCAACTGCTAACAACTGGGCAAAAGCTGAGGGAGTTTGATTGAGAACTGTAACTTTCTGCTCCTCTAATAATCTCAGAAAAGTTTGGGGATCCCGACTTACGCAATAGGGAACAATTACCAATCTACCACCATATAGCAAAGCTCCCCATATTTCCCATACAGAAAAGTCAAAGGCAAAAGAATGGAAGAAAGTCCAAACATCTTGTTGATTAAATTTAAACCAATGCTCTGTACTTTTAAATAGCCGGGTCAGATTCTTGTGAGTGACCAATACCCCTTTTGGCTTACCTGTTGAGCCAGATGTATAAATAATATAAGCCCCTGAATTCGGGGTTACATTGTCTGTGTCTATAGGTTCAGCACTTGTTTTTAAATAAGCTGCATCTTCAACATCTAAACAAACTCGGGTAATACCATTTGGCAATTCTTGGCTGGTGTTAGTTGTGGTGATAATTACTTCTGCACCACAGTCTGTAATGGTAAATTCAATCCTGTCACGGGGGTAACTCGGATCTACTGGAACATATATACCCCCTGCTTTCACCACACCTAACATGGAAATGATTAATTCGGGAGTCCGGTCTAAACAAATTACCACTCGTTTCTCACTACCGATTCCCAGAGATTTTAAATGGCAAGCTATGGCATTAGATCGTTCTTCTAATTCTCGGTATGTCAGTGTTTGATTTTCATAGGTTAAAGCTATACGTTCTGGATATTTACTGGCAGTCTCAGCAAACATCTCATTAATAGTAGTATATGAAGAATTAGTTTGTTCTCTTTTGTTTTTTATCTGTTGCTTTTCTTGGTGACTCAACAAGGATATGTCTTGCAATAACGATTGAGGATGATTCGCCATGTTTAATAATAAATTGCTAAACTGGTCTAGCAATAATTTCATGGTTGTGTCACTAAAACGATTCGTATTATAACTTAGTTTAATAGCAATTGTATCACTGGGAATGACAACTAAGGTAATAGGATAATGAGTGGTCTCTAAGAAATGGGACTCTGCTACATTTAAACCAAAATCACTAATTTTTAATAACTTATCAACGGGGAAATTCTCAAAAGCTAGCAGGGTTTCAAACATCTCACTTCCTGCGGGAATATCACTCCATGCGCGAATATCTGATAAACTTGTGTGTTCAAATTGACGCATTGAAGCTGCCTGGAATTGTAAATTTTGTAACCAAGTATTCAGAGTTTGATCTCCTGATATGGCAACCCGGAATGGTAAAGTATTGATGAATGGCCCAATCATTTGTTCTACCCCGGGAATTTCCGGAGGTCTACCACCAACTGTAATCCCATACACAACATCATTACTGCGACTGTAACGGTTGAGCAATATTGCCCAAGCTCCCTGAATTACGGTATTTAGGGTAACGCTACAATTTCGTGCTAATCTCCCTAATAAATCTGTTATTTCTGGTGATAATTGTTTGGTGATTTCACCACCTTTGAATTTAGGATTTACTCTGCTTTTTGAGGTCATTAGTAAGGGTGTAGCACTTTCAAACCCTGACATGTATTGCTGCCAAAAAATTTTGCTCTCTTGCAAATCTTTCCGTTTTAACCAAGCTATAAAGTCTCCGTATGGACGTCTATTTGGTAGGGCGACTTCTATATTTTCTTTAGCTGCTTTGTGTAAGGTGAGGAATTCCTTAAGCAAGATGGGCCAAGACCAGCCATCTAAAATTATATGGTGATGACTCCATACCAAATACCATACATCTTCCCTAAAACGAATTAAGGTAACTCGCATCAATGGGGGACGATTCAGAACAAATCCTTTGCGTTTATCTGCTTCTAAAAAATCTTGCAGGCGGTGTTTTTGTACGTCATCGCTTAGTCCCCTCCAGTCTTCCTCTTCTATATTAAATTTTAGGTGACGAAATACAACTTGTACAGGCTCACTTTGCCCTTTAGTAACGATTGCAGTTCGTAAAATGGCATGACGATCTACCAAAGTCTGCCAAGCTTGACGCACTGCAACTGTAGAAACATCCCCTTCTAATCTACAATGTAATTGTTCAAAATATACTCCCGATTCTGGTTCATATATGGTGTGAAATAAAAGTCCCTTTTGTAATGGTGTCAGGGGGAAAATATCTTCGATTTTGTCTTTGAGTCCAGCCATGAAATTTTACCTTTTTTTGATTTATTTAAATGGGCTTTTTATTTATCTACAGGAGGTTTTAATCATTCTAAATCCTCTAGAAGCTCTCCAAGTTCGCTTTCTGATAAATCCACCAATTGGAAATCAGAAGCACTATAAAATGACGAGTTAGCCGAATCGGAATTAGTGAGATACAAACCTAAACTTTGTAAATATGTTTTCGCTATATTCTCGATAGTTTGATCATAATGTATATTCCTACTATAAGACCATTCAACTTGCAAAATCTTATCCTGTATTTTGGCATTGATAGCTAAAATATGGGTACGCTGTTGTAAGGCAAATACGCCTGCTCCTACGGGAGCATCACTGACACTAAAGTTATGATTATCCCCTAATGGACTGTCCAGGCTACCTAGATAATTAAAACTAATATCAGCATTTTTACTCTCTTTTAAAGGCTGATTTAGGTTGAGATAACGTAGTAACCCAAAACTAATTCCATGGTGAGGAATCGTTCGTAATTGGTTTTTAATCTCTTTGAGGAGAATTTCATGATTGTCTGGATTGGTTGGTTGTTTAAGCAAGATAGGATAAAGACAGGTAAACCACCCCACTGTTCTAGAAAGATCCAAGTTATGGCCTATGTCTTCCCTACCATGTCCTTCTAAGTCAATCAGCCACTGATCCGATTTGTATATACTGATGAGGGTATTTAATAATGCAGCTAACATAATTTCCTGCACGCTAGCGTGATAGGTAACAGTCGCTTGTTTTATCAGTGTTACGGTTTGTTCTGCAGTAAGGTAAGTGGATATAATTGCCGTGCTATCCACAGAATTATTGCCTGACTTATCCACAGGTAGGGGAGTAATTACAGCATTCAGAATATCCTTCCAGAATGGAGTATCTTGAGTCATTTTGGAGGATGCCAAGCTGTGTAAGTGTGTAGTCCATGACCTATAGGATGCTGTTTTTACAGGTAGAGAAAGGGGGGAATTAGGTTGTTGTAGTTGGTCTAGTTGATCTATAGTTTGTTGGTAGGCCTGATTTAAGTCTTCTAGCAAAATACGCCATGACACCGCATCTATAATTAAATGATGAGCAAATATAAACAGCACGTCACCATAATTATTCAAGTTTCTACCGCAGAGAATTCTTATTAATGGCGGTCTGTCAAGTTTAAAACTGCTATGTTCTGTTTCTAATGCTGAATTTAAAAATGCCAGGTGGGTAGTTGGTAAATAATGGCTAAAATCTATAATTTTCACATTGGGACTTTTGGCCTCACCCACATAGAACTGTTGCCATTCCCCTTCATTTTCGGCAAACCCAATGCGGAAAATATCGTGATGAGATACCAAGGTATGTAGGGCTACTACTAATGCATCCGTGTTTACGGGTTGTTTGCAAGTCAAGGCCACAGACTGATTCCAGTGATGGGGATGGAGAAAGTTTTGGGCAAAAAACCAATTCTGAATGGGGGAAAGGGGAATAAACCCAGTTAAAGGCTCAACAATTTCCGTTTGCGTTTCCATCAATTTAGCCCTGGTGGCTATGCGGGAAAGGGTTTGTCCCTCGAAAATATCTTTGGGGCTAATTTCCCACCCTGCTGCACGAGCGCGAGTTACCATTTGTAAGCTGATAATTGAGTCTCCCCCCATTTCAAAAAAATTATCCTGCGGATTAACGGTTTCTAGTCCCAGTAATTCTATCCAAATTTGGGCGAATATTTGTTCTATATCCGTTTTGGGTATGACTTCCGTACTTGAAAAATCGGGTGTTGCTAACCTCTGGCGGTCTATTTTACCATTGGGAGTTAGGGGCCATTCATCTACCACTATGACCGCACCCGGAATCATATAATCAGGTAATATTTTGGCCAGGTGTTCTTTTAAATCATTTGGTTGTTCCCTACCCTCCACTGGTTTTATCAAAGCGTATCCCAGAATACGATTACGTCCTATTAAATCTGTCCGCAGTACAGCTAATGCACTCTCTACAGCCTCGTGTTTAGTTAAAGCCGCTTCTATCTCTCCTAACTCTATACGATAACCGTTAATTTTAACTTGATTATCATAACGCCCTATAAAGCGAATGTTGCCTTCTGGATCATAAACAGCGCGATCGCCAGTTTTATAAAGCCTAGATCCTGGTGTTTTGGTAAAGGGATGGGGAATAAATAAAGCTGCTGTCAAACCAGGGCGTTGTAAATAACCACGTGCTAAACCAATGCCCCCGATATAAATTTCACCGATCACACCGGGAACAACTGGCTCTAAAAATGAGTCCAGAAGGTAAATTTCCACATTGGGGATTCCTTTGCCAATACTTGGTTCCCCAAGCAAGTGGGTACAGTCTATTAAACTGGCACACACTGTTGCCTCTGTGGGTCCATAAGCATTAAAACATCTCCGTTGCCCTCTACCCCAGCGCCGTAGCAAATCTCCAGAAACAGCTTCTCCAGCCAAAATCAAGGTCTGTAATCGAGGCAAGTCTTGGGTATCAATTGATGCTACTAACGATGGAGGAAGGGTGACATGGGTAATTTCCCAGTTTGTTAATTTCTGCCACAGTTCGGAACCAGGAGAACGATGTGCCTGGGATTGTATATATAACACAGCCCCACTACCCAAGGACATAAAAATCTCCGCTATAGCAGAGTCAAAATTCAAAGCAGCAAATTGATAGACACGACTTTTTGCTGTGACACCAAAACTCATTGTCTGACATTGCACCAGGTTTTGAATTCCAGAGTGGGTAACTAAAACACCTTTTGGATTACCAGTAGACCCAGATGTATAAATTACATAAGCCAAATTTTCCGGTCTCACCTTTAAATTCAACCTGGGATGATTCCCCTTTGATTCCAAATTCCTAATATCTAAGACTTGGAGATTTTCTTGTAATGGCAATCCTATGATGTTGTTAGTCAATATTACTGATACTTGACTATTTTCTATAATAAATCTTAGCCTATGATCAGGATAACTACGATCCAAAGGTAAAAATGCTCCACCAACTTTTAATACTGCCAATAGGGAAATAATATACTCAATACCAGGGTCAAAATACAACCCAACTATGGACTCATGAGCAATGCCAGTATCTACCAGTTGAGTCGCTAGATTGTTAGCACGGTTTTCCAGCTCACCATAGGTAATGCTATACTCATCACAAACCACAGCAATGGAATCAGGTTGGAGATCAGCATAGTATTCAAATAACTGATGAGCAGTTTTAAACCCCCCCTCTATTATGGTATTACCTTGATTACAAGTGGTTAATTCTTCCCTGTCGGAGATTGACAAAGCTGGAACTTTCGCCAGTGTTTGTTCCGGTTTAAATGCCATATTGACTATGATATGGCGAAAACGTGATATCATCTTTTCCGCAGCATTACCTGACAAAAACTTTGTTTGATAGTTTAGCTTTAACAACAACCCCTGATCAGGAATGACACCCACAGTTAACGGGTAATTAGTTCTTTCATAGAATTGAATGTCATCAACCCTGAAATCCGGTAACTGTTTCTTTAAATTTTGGTCAACAGGATAATTCTCAAACACCAGCAGACTTTCAAACAAAGCTAAACCTGCTAGATTCAAATCTTTTTGGATATCAGCCAATTTGCTATATTCATACTCTCGCATTTCCAAATGTTGCTGTTGAATATTTTGCAACCAATCAGTAAGGGATAGACTAGGGTCAATTTTCACTCGCATTGGCAAAGTATTGATGAAAAGTCCCACCATATTTTCCATGTTCGATAATTCTGGCGGTCTACCAGCAACAGTTACACCAAACATCACATCTTCACCTGCACCATGCTTTTGTAAGCACATTGCCCAAGCACCCTGAACAATTGTATTTAGCGTTAACCTTTGACTCTGGGCCATTTTTTGCACTAGATCAAATTCTAAGTCATCTAATCGTAATTCTACCTCTCGATATGCACTGGAATTATTTTCTAGGTCAGGAATTTCCCAGGCTAAACGAGTACCAGTAGAAATCCCTACCAAATATTTTTGCCAAAATTGTTTAGCCCTTAGTTGATCACGACCTGTTAGCCATTGGATATAATGTCGGTAGGGAGGAACAGGTAGCAAGGAGTGGGGAACTCTTTCAGTAGCTGATTGGTATACGCTTAGTACCTCTTTAAAAATAACTGGTAATGACCAACCATCAAGAATAATATGATGATGACTCCACAACCATTGCCATGTGGAATCGTCCAGACAAATAAGAGTAAATCGCATCAGAGGACTATCATTGAGATTAAATCCCTGCTCCTTATCTTTCACTAAGTATTCGCCCATTTTCTCTATCTGTTGTGCAGGGGATAGGTCGCGCCACTCCTTATAAATCAGTGAAAATCCAGTTCCCTTGTTGACAATTTGCAGGGGTTGATCTTGCTCTTCCCAAACAAAACAAGTACGTAAAACTGGGTGTCTGTCTACAATGACTTGCCAAGCATAGGCAAATTTATCAACATCCAATTTACCAATTATCTTCCCAGTTACTTGCTCAAAATAAATTCCTTGATCTGGTTCATAGATGGCATGGAACAGCATTCCCTGCTGCAAAGGAGAAAGGGGATAAATATCTTCTAAATGGGGATATTGATTTTGCAAAATATCCAATTTTGACTGGTTAAGTTGCGCAAGAGTAAAGTCTGTAGGTGTGTACTCACCCACACCCACCTCTGTACAGAAGTTCACGACTTTTAGGAGATTACTCTTGAAATCAGACACCCAGCGATTAATAGTTGATGCTTGGTGCAAATTAGAACTATATAACCAGTCAATACGCAATTCTCCTTCCACAACAATAGCATTAACATCAATGATGTGGGGACGTGTAGCTTGGGGATCTCTGGTAGGTAATCCTTGAGAATTTAATAGGGTAAAAAATTTATGTCTAGCACCACCCTCGTTTCTCACTTGACCAAGATAATTAAAGCTGATTTCAACTGCTGATGCTAACAACGGTTTTGTTTCCTGATCAAGATATTTTAAAATTCCATAACCAAACCCACGTTGGGGAACAGCACGCAATTGTTCTTTGACACTTTTAATAATTTCTCTAATAGCTTCCGTTTGAGAATCACCTTTTGGCAAATCCAAACTCACGGGGTAGAGAGTAGTAAACCAACCCAGAGTACGGGTAACATCTAAATCTGAAGATAATTCCTCTCTACCATGACCCTCTAGCATAATTTGGACGTAGGAATTTTGGGTTATGTCTGCCAGAGTTTTTCCCAGAGCAGCAATTAATAATTCCTGAGGGTTAGTCCGGTAGGTTTTATTAGCTGTAGTCAGCAAAGTTAGAGTTTCTTTTGCTGTCAATTGGCAACTAACTGTGCTCACAGAATACTCTAGATTTTCAGCTAGGGACTCAGGAAAATCTAACGGTAGTTTTGCCGATTTTCTAGCCAGGGTGTTTTGCCAAAACAACTTTTCACTCTGAATATTATGGGAGTTGACATAGCCATGTATGAACTCACACCATTTTTGCCACGAGGTAGTCTTAAAAGACAGTTTATTGCCACCAATTACGTCAACTAAATCTTGTAGCAAAATCCTCCAAGACACACCATCAATAATCAAGTGATGGATGACAATCAATAATTGTGACGGGCGATTCGCTCCCAGATTGAACCACTTTACCATGTAAACTGGTCCCTCGGTCAAATTTAGCGATTTTTCACTTTTTTCCCTGACCTCCTTCATGATTGAATTTTGCTCAATTTCACTTTTTAAGTCCAGATCAACTACCTCCCAAGGAAATCCATCATCTTGATCCTTCTCTACATAAAATTGCCGCCAACCTTGCGACTCCTTTTGAAACCTAAGTCGGAAATTATCGTGGTAGGCAAAAACCACCTTGATTGCTGTTGCTACTTGGGTCACCTGCAAAGAAGGATCTACCTGTAGTAACAAGGTTTGATTCCAATGATGGGGATTAGAAAGTTTGAGATCAAAAAACCACTGTTGGATTGGACTCAGGGGAACTTCACCTGTGGGTATATTATTATTTTCAGCTGCGGCAAAACTTTGCAGATCGGTTTGTTCTTGTATTGCCAGGGCCAATCTCTGGACAGTTTGTTGTTCGAAAATTTGCTTAGGGGTTAATATCCAACCTTGGGAACGCATTTCTGTGATCACCCGCAACGCTAAAATGGAGTCACCACCCAAGTCAAAGAAGTTATCCTCAATGCCAATCTCTTCTATACCTAAAACCCGTTGCCAAATGTGACATAACGCCTTTTGTGCATCAGTTTCAGGAGGGATAAAACTCCTTTTTGTGGTTGACTGATCCCAATCGGGTAAGGGTAAAGCTCCACGGTTAATTTTGCCTTGATTGGTCAAAGGTATGGCATCTAAAAATACAAAAGCTGCTGGAACCATATAATCAGGTAAACTCTCCTTTAGAGCTTTCCTTAATTCATTTCTATCAATTTCATTATTATTTATACTTCTCAGGACAATATAGGCTACTAATCTCCGGTCTTGATCTGAGGTTGAGTGGACAGTGACCACAGATTCAGATACTTGGGTTAATTTATTTATAGCTGCTTCAATTTCCGCCAATTCAATTCTAAACCCACGTATTTTCACTTGGGAGTCACAACGTCCCAAATATTCAATATCACCATTTCTCAATCTTCTGGCCAAATCTCCGGTACGATACAATCTAGCCCCCGGTTTTTGACTGATAGGGTTGGGAATAAATCTTTCTGCTGTCAAAGAAGGGCGGTTTAGATATCCTCTTGACACACCCATTCCTCCTACATAAATTTCCCCAGCAACTCCATAAGGTACCGGTTCAAAATAGCTGTCTAGTATGTATAGACACAAATCAGGAATAGGTATACCAATTACACTACCACGGTTTTCTAAAATGTCTTCTGCCAAAATTTGACGATAAGTAACGTGAACCGTAGTTTCCGTGATTCCATACATGTTAATCAGCCTGGGATGACTATCACCATAACGTTCAATCCAAGGTTTAAGACTTTGCAGTTCTAATGCTTCTCCACCAAAAATAATTGCCCTCAAATTATTCAAAGGATGGGTGAATTCTTGATCAGCTCTGATCAGTTGACGAAAAGCTGAAGGGGTCTGATTGAGAATGGTTACCTGTTGGGTTGCTAAAAGCTGTCTAAAATCATGGGGAGAACGACTTTCAAGATAGGGAACTATTACTAATTTACCACCATACAATAATGCTCCCCACATTTCCCACACTGAAAAATCAAAGGCAAATGAGTGAAACATTGTCCATACATCTTTCTCATTAAACTCAAACCATTTTTGAGTGTTTCTCATTAATCGGAGGACATTTTTATGAGTAACTAAACAGCCTTTTGGTTTTCCTGTGGAACCACTGGTGTAGATAATATAGGCTGCTTGTTCCGGGAAAATCTTCGAGATTGGATGCACCAATTGGTTGGTAGGTTTCATGGTGTCAATTAACAAAAGTTCTGGTATTTCCCCGGGAATTTTTGCTCTTAAGGGTTCCGTGGTAATTACCAACCTAATACCACTATCTTGGGCTATGAAGTTGAGTCTCTCTGCTGGATATTGGGGATCTAAGGGAACATAAGTTGCACCACATTTTAAAACTGCTAGGATGGAAGCTACTAATTCCAGACTACGTTCTTGGAAAATTCCTACTCTGGTTTCTGCGCCTACTCCTTTTTCGATTAGGTGACTTGCCAACTGGTTTGATATCTGATTTAATTTCTGATAAGTTAATGTCCTTTCTGATTCAATTAGAGCAACTTTTTCCCCATAAGTGTTTACTATATGACTAAAAACATCAACTAAATTTGTCGCTTCAACTTCTTGATCACTGGCACTAGATCCAAAAGACAACAGTTCTCTTCTTTCTTCTGTATTTAGCCAAGGTAAAGTATCAATTTTAGTGTCGAGGTTCCCAATAACTGCACTTAAAAGTTGCTCATAATGTCTTAATATATCCTCGGCTGTATGGGCTGTAAATAAATCTGTATTATACTCTAATGCGGCTATCCATCCTTTTTCAAATGTGGGTTCTAGCATTAAACTAAGATCAAATTTGGCTCCCCCGTTATCTAAATATACAGGTTGAACCGTCAACCCAGGTAACTTAATTTCTTCAATCGGTGCATTCTGTAGAGCGAAAAGACTCTGAAAAACCTGGGAGTGGGCAGGATCCCTTGTGATATTCAGTTTATCAATTATTATTTCCAATGGAACTTCTTGATTAGCAAAAGCCTCCACACAGGTTGAGGCCACTTGTTGCAACACCTGTTTAAAAGAAAGTTGACCCGTTAAACTGCAAACTATGGGTAGGGTGTTGATAAAACAACCAATCAAATTTTTCAATTCACCCCTGTTGCGATTAGCACAAGGAGTACCAATGATAATATCCGTTTGTCCAGAGTAACGAAACAAGAGAATTTGATACACCGCCAATGTGACCATAAAGAATGTAACCCCCTCTTTTGCGGCCACAGCTTCTAAGGAATCTATTAAATCCCTGGGTAGGGTTTTACGCAATACTGCACCACTAAAGGTCTGTAAGGCGGGACGATTTTTATCTGACGGTAAATCTAGAATCGGTAATGGTAAGGCTAATTTCTTTTGCCAATATGCTAATTGATCTTGAATTCTTTGTGTTTGTAAATAGGTCTCTTGCCACTCGGCGTAATCTCCATATTGAATTGGTAGTTCGGGTAATGAAATTTCTGCCCTGGAAACATACAACTGAGTTAATTCCTGAATGAATATACCCAAAGACCAACCATCACTAATGATGTGGTGAAGATTGACTAAAAGGATATGTTCTTTATTTGATATTTTATAGAGCGTTGCTCTCAACAATGGACCTTTAATTAGATCAAACAACTGACGAGATTCGTCCTCTAAGATTTTTTTAATGGTTAGTAATCGGTCATAATCAGACCATTTTTCCGGGGGCAATTCTAGGTTCCTATGTTGTAAATGAAACTGTTGTTCACTACGAACCAACTGTACAGGTTCACCATTTTCTAGCGCAAAAGTGGTTCTGAGAATTTCGTGACGATTGATAATGTAGCGAAAACATTTCTCTAGAAGAGTAAAGTCTAGGTCACCCAATAAATTTAACCCTATGGGAATATGATAGGCCGTATTGCCCGTAAACATTATTTCCCGGTACCAAAATTGTTTTTGACTTACAGACAGGGGCAATACGTAAACTTCCATGGTTTAAGTGATTAGTATTCGTTACAATTAGAAAGGAGTAGTCGCTTCCCTTAAGATAATATCGAAGAACTGGTGAAGATTTAGGGGAGATTTGGTGTAGAAATCGGGGAGAATGTTGTGGTTTTTTGACAATTAATCTAAAGGAATAGTTTAATGGTGTAGCCCAAAACCCTTGGAATAATAGTACAAAACCTATTAAATTTAACAACTCTTGCCTTTTTTAACCTTTCGCTACGTAGTTATAAATTTCCCCGCCGACTTACTTACTTTAAATTTACATCCTTTTGTCTAAGGATATTTATCCAATAGTCATGGTCAACATTCTGATCGCCTGTCACTAGTTCTTCGGAAGTGGGGTTGCTTCTCATAAAGTCTACCAATAACACAATCCGCGTTTTATTAGATCTATTCCAGGCTTCATGTTCGTAAGTATCGTCAAAAACTAAGCATTTCCCCTCCTGCCAATTTTTAGTTTCCTTATCCACTCTGATAGCACAATTGTTATCAGGTACAACCACACCCAGATGACAGCGAAGAACTGCTTTGCTCACGCCAAAATGGGGACCTATATAAGTCCCTGGAGCTAAAGAAGAGAATCCAGCTGTTATCATGCCAGGTATATTTTCCACAACTCCAGCCGTTTTTGGACAAAGCCTGCAGTTCTCTTCTAACCTTTGTCCAAAAGCGTATAGTCCTAGTACCCCCCAACCATGGTTGTAGATATTCCTCTCGGGCCAATCTATGAAGTCTGCTGGCTGTAATTGCTCCAGTTCTTTACGGATATCAGGCCAACTTGCCTCCAAAGCAGAAGTAAATGGGAAAATTGCAGGATTGAAAAACATATGAACTAGGTTACGGTTTTATCTCTTGCTAGAAGTAAAAGTACCACATTGTGTCTTAAAAAGTCAACTATAATTTTTGAGGTAATTTTAAAACAAAGACCCTAAGGAATCTGGGAATGAAATTGGA
This sequence comes from Cylindrospermopsis sp. CR12, assembly GCF_001432185.1. Lineage (NCBI taxonomy): Bacteria > Bacillati > Cyanobacteriota > Cyanophyceae > Nostocales > Aphanizomenonaceae > Cylindrospermopsis > Cylindrospermopsis sp. CR12. The sequence continues at coordinate 87,380 of NZ_LMVE01000086.1, forward strand.
AGATACTAAGAGCTTAGTAACTGGTGCTGCTAGTGGGATCGGACGCTGCATTGCTCTAGAACTAGCCAGTGCAGGTGCTACAGTGGTTGGTGGAGATGTAGATATGGAAGGGCTAAAAAGCCTGGAGTTAGAGGCCAAAGAATTACCTGGTAAGATCTATGTCTTACAATTGGATGTAGCAAATGAATCAAATGTTAAAGAATTTATCTTTGCTGCTTGTGAAAAAATCGGCCATCCTAATACCCTTATCAATAATGCAGGCATTCTTAGAGATGGTCTATTAGTTACACAAGATGAGGATGGCTGGCTCAGAAAATTACCAACAGCACAATGGAAGCGAGTGATTGATGTAAATTTGACGGGTGCTTTTTTCATGGCCCGGGAGTTTGCTGCTGTAGCTATCGAGCAAAATGTTTCTCCAGCACTGATCGTCAATATTTCTTCTGTAACTAGATCAGGAAACCCTGGACAATCCAATTATAGCGCATCAAAAGCAGGGCTGGATGCAGATACACGCACCTGGGCTTTAGAATTAGCTCCCTTCGGTTTTCGAGTAGCAGGTGTAGCTCCTGGACTAACAAATACTCCTATTTTGAGCCGAGTATCACCCACAGCTTTAGCTGATATGACCGGAAGCATACCCTTGAAACGTATTGCTGAACCTTATGAAATCTGGCAAGCAGTGCGTTTTATTATTGAGTGTGACTATTTTACTGCCAGTGTTATAGATGTGGATGGAGGAGCCAGATTTTAGCCAAAAAATTAAGACAGGAAAAATTCTGTAAAATGTGAGTGGTTAATAGATACTAGAAGACGGTAAAATGTATAACAACGAGCAAAGCGATAGTACAATTTATTTGGTAGTAGTCAACCATGAGGAACAATATTCCATTTGGCCTAAATGGAAAGAAGTACCATTAGGTTGGCGTGCAGCAGGTAAAGAGGGAAATAAAGCAGAATGTTTAGCCTATATTGAGGAGGTTTGGACTGACATGCGTCCTTTAAGTCTAAGACAGGCAATGGAGAAAGTTAATACTTAGTTTCATTTCAGTAAATATCTGCCCAATTCTACCCAAAACTTTTAGTTTTGGGTAGGTGGTCGCCCCAGTAAAGGTAATTAATATTTAGACAGGATGCCATCATCAGTTAAGGTGACGGAACGGCGTGTGCGCGACGCTTTGGGGATTTCTATTTCTGGTAGTGCAGGTGATTCATCTCCTACTAAAAGTGCAATTTCTCCCGGGGTGCGATGAGTAAATAGCTCCGGTAAGGGAAATTCTGTGTCATATGTTTGACGCAAACTAATAGCTAACTGGGTGACTAACAGAGAGTCTCCACCAATCTCAAAGAAATCATCATCCACCCCCACTCGTTCTAATTTTAACAGTGATGCCATCAAGGAGCAAATAGTTGCCTCGCGGTCATTCCTGGGAGCAATGTAATCCTTTTTGATTGAGTTCCAATTATGTACTGGCAGTGCAGCATAATCAACTTTGCCATTGATAGTTAAAGGTATGGTCTCTATTGGCACAAAAACTGATGGAACCATATAATCAGGCAGTTTAGTTTTTAAAAACTTTCCTAGGTCATTTTGGGGTTGTGCCACACCACTAAATATCACGTAAGCAACTATGCGATTCTCACCGGTGGGAGACTTCTGGCATACTACTAGTGCTTGTTTGACATCAGGATGGCTAGTGATTACTAATTGAATCTCTTCCAGTTCAATCCGGAATCCACGTATTTTAATTTGTTGGTCAGCACGTCCGAGATATTGAATTTCTCCATCGGGTAAATATCTAGCTAGGTCTCCACTACGATATAACCGACTACCGGGTCTATGAGCATGGGGAATAAATCTTTGTGCGGTGAGTCCTGGTTGTTGAAGGTATCCCCTCGTCACCCCTGCACCGCCAATATAAATTTCTCCTGTAACTCCTGTGGGTGTGGGATCTAAATTCTCATCCAAGATATAAAGCTCTAAATCGGGAATTGACTGACCAATGACACTGGGACGATGGTTAAGATTATTGATAATGTCTTTCTGGGTAATTGGTCTATAGGTGACGTGTACGGTGGTTTCTGTAATACCATACATGTTAATCAACTCTGGTTGGGTATGACCATATAAGTCAATCCAGGGTTGTAGGTCGGCTAATTCCAGGGCTTCACCACCAAAAATCACATAGCGTAAGGATAATTTTTCTGGCTTTTGGCGGACAACGGAAATAAGTTGTTTGAATGCTGAAGGTGTTTGATTCAATACTGTAACTCTGTGTGTTGCCAGCATTTGCAAAAACTCCTTGGGTGAGCGCACTGTCCAATGGGGAACAACTACAACTTGACCACCATATAATAAACCACCCCACATTTCCCACACGGAGAAATCGAAAGCATAGGAATGAAACAAGGTCCAGATATCTTCACTATCAAAGTTAAACCAGGTTTCAGTGCTGTTAAACAAACGTATTACGTTAGCATGGGTGACTATACAACCCTTGGGTTGACCTGTGGAACCGCTAGTATAAATTACATAGGCTGCATTTTGCGGCAGTATGTTAACTTCTGGAGCTTGGGAATTCTCCTGCTCTATTTCTTCAGCAATATCCTCCAGAATAATCATTTCAGCTCCACATTCTGGTAGTTGGGAAATCACTGATCTTTGAGTAATTAAAAGCATAATTCCACTATCTCGGAAGAGAAATTCCAGGCGATCGCTAGGATAAGCCGGATCAATAGGGACATAAGCACCACCAGCTTTCAAAATGCCCAATATGCTAATAATTAATTGTTCAGAACGCTCTAAACATAGGCCTACCAGTGTTTCCGGTCCTATCCCCTTAGCTTGTAGATAATGGGCCAGACGATTGGCTTGGATTTCCAATTCTCCAAAACTGAGACTGGTTTGTTGATAGACTAGGGCTGTTTTATTAGCATGTTTGGCAACAGTTTGGTTAAAAGCAGAAACCAGAGTTTGGGAGGATACAAAGTCTTTCAGATTTTGATTAGCACTTTGAATCAGGTGTTGGCGCTCTTGGCTAGAAATGAGCGATCGCCTGTGATATGGTGTTTGGGGATTGGTAACCATATCAAACATAGCAGCTTGGTAATAGTTGGCATACTGGTCAACTTGTGTGTCTGCAAATTGTTGGGTGTCGTAGATCAAATTCAGCTGTAGCGCTGCACTTCCAGGTACTAAACAAAATTCCGTTAAGAAGGGGAAATCTGTTTCCTCAAAAATATCCACATTTTCAACCTGAATTTGTGGCAAATTGAGCAGTCCTTCATAAACATGGAAATGAACATAGTTAAACCCCACGTCAAACAGAGGGCGCTGATCCAGAACCCGTTGAATTTCAGCGAGTGGGAATGTACGATGGGGAAGAATTTCCGTTTCCAAGCGGAAAACTGCTCGCACCAAGTCTAACCAGTTACCTTGCGGTAATTCTAAGCGGAAAGGTATAGTATTAACAAACAAGCCAAGTAAGTTTTCGCTACCACTAGTTTCCGGTCTAGCATTAATGACATTACCTGTAACTACCTGCTTTTGTCCAGTGATAAAGGAAAGAACCCGCAGATGCAAGGCTAGCAAAGATGTCTTTAAAGGAACACCGAGATTTTTAGTAATTTGACGCAGCTTTTCTGCTAATTTTGTATCAACAAGAACAGACATACGTTTGAGCTGACGTTTTTGATGACTTGCTGCTGTAGTTTTTGCCGTATTTGTACTTAAGCGTGGCAGGAAAGTGACTTGTAAATTCCTGAGATGTTGTAACCAGAATTCACGTACTGTATGATTAGTAATTACGTTTTGTTCCTGGGCAATAAAATCCTTGTAACTAATTTGGGTTACTGGTAGTGGTGGCAAATTTTCTGTGGCCAAATATTCCACATAACGCCTTAATAATTGTGTTAATAAAGTTGCCACACTCCAACCATCCAGGATAACATGATGAAAACTAAAACTAAAACTCAGTTTCAGATCAGAAACTCTGTGAATTTGCAAGCGGAAAAGGGGTGCTTGAGTAATATCAAAATTGTGATTCTTTTCTAACTCAATCCATTCCCTAATTTGTTCATTAGCATTATCACAACCCCGCAAATCAACAACACTTAAAGGTAATTCCACCTGTTCATGCACCATTTGCAGTGGTTGACTATATCCTGTCCAGTGGAAGGAAGTCCTTAACACCGGATTAGCTGAACAAATATCGGCAATTGCTTGCTTCCAAGCCAATTCTGAATAACCTATTTGCAGATCAAAAGTGAAAATCTGATGAAAAATTGCCGAATCAGGATCTAATTCACTATGATATAGCATTCCACTCTGTAAACTAGAGAGGGGATAAGCATCTCCCACATCTTGTGGTAAAAGCAGTTTATCAGCATCAGAGACCAGAGCAGAACCTATGTTAGGAAGTTTCTTAACCCCATCCCCAGATGTAATTATAGCTTTCTTGGTAGCCAAATAACGAACCGTTGCTAACTCATATAGTTCTCCAGCAGAGATTAAAAAACCCGCATTTTTGGCCCTAGCAACCACTTGTAAAGCCAAAATAGAATCCCCACCTATCTCAAAGAAATTATCATCAATGCCAACCTTTTGCAAGCCAAGAATTTCTGCCACTATTGTACACAATATTTCTTCATCCAGATTGCGAGGAGCGATGTAGTCTTCCTCTACCCTTAACAAATTCCAATCTGGCATGGGTAAGGCCTTAATATCAACCTTGCCATTGACATTCAAGGGAAGAACCTCTAGCTTAACATAAGCTGCGGGAATCATATAATCTGGCAACTTATTTTTCAGGTATTGACGCAATTCATGAGCAGTCGGTGAAGACTCATCTGGGACATAATAAGCAACTAAACGCTTTTCTTCCTCCCATTCATCCGTAATAACTACTGCTTCCCGTACTTGATAATGAGATATTAAAGCTGCTTGAATTTCTCCTAACTCAATGCGGAATCCGCGAATTTTGACTTGTTGGTCTATTCTGCCCAAATACTCTAAATCCCCATTAGGTAATCTCTTGGCCAAATCACCGCTACGGTACATTCTTCCACTCCCAAAGGGATTGGGCAAAAACCTTTCTGCTGTTAAAGCAGGACGATTCAAATAACCATTAGTTACTCCCGCACCGCCTACATAAATTTCTCCGGGAATTCCATCAGCTACAGGTGATAATTTCTCATCCAAGAGATATATATGAAGATCGGCGATTTCCTTACCTATAAAACTTCCCCTAACTTTTAAATCCTGACGGGTAATAGGACGATAGGTAACATGAACGGTAGTTTCTGTAATACCATACATGTTGATCAAGTAGGGTTTTTTATCCCCATACCTTTCCAACCAGGGTTGTAGGCTTTGTATATTTAAAGCTTCGCCACCAAACATTATATAGCGTAGATATATATCCTGTACGCTACTTTGATCTGCGTGAATCAACTGGTAAAAAGCTGAAGGTGTCTGATTGAGCACTGTTACCTTTTCGGTGCTGAGAAATTCTCGGAATTTTTCAGGATTTCTGCTTAACCAGAAAGGTACGACAATTACCTTGCCACCGTATAGTAAGGCACCCCATAATTCCCATACGGAAAAATCAAAAGCAAAGGAATGAAATAGAGTCCAAATATCTTTTTCATTAAATCCAAACCAAGGTTCTGTAGCACGCATTAGACGAATAGCATTTTTGTGAGTAACAACACAACCCTTGGGAGTTCCCGTAGACCCACTAGTGTAAATAATATAAGCGGGAAAATCTGGCTTAATACTAATTCTTGGTAATGTATTTGCCTGTTTAGCAAGTGCTAAATTGATTGATTCGATGGTAAGGGTACTGATATTTTCAGTGACTAATTCTGCTATTAGGGATGTTTCTGTAATTAGTGTTGTCATGCCACTATCTTGCACAATGAATTGGCGACGTACACTGGGAGCATGGGGATCAATGGGAACATAAGCTGATCCAGTTTTTATGATAGCCAAAATTGCAACTATTATCTGTTCAGAACGCTCCAAACAAATCCCCACCCGTGATCCTGGTTTTACCCCCTGACTAATTAAGTAATTGGCCAATCGATTGGCTTGATCATTTAATTCTGTGTAGCTAAGAAACTTTTTATAAAGTTCTCCATCAAATTGAACTGCTAGATTTTGTGGGTATTGAGAAACGACCTTTTCAAAAGCAGAAACCAGTGTTTCTGTATCATCGGCAAAGAATTTTGTTGATGGAGAGTCCGGTTGGCTTATGTTTATAGTTTCTGAATCACAAATGGCAAGATCGCCAATCGAGATTTCCAAATTAGTAGCAGCTTGGGTAAACAAAGTTTCAAAACTTCTTACTATCTCCCCAACTGCTTCCCCATCTAAATAAGAAAGGTTATAGTCAAAGTCTATTTTTACATCGTCAGTTTTTTCATATTCTCGCACGTAAATAATTAAGGGGACTTTTTGTTGCTGACTATAAAGAGGAACACATGTAGTTTTTGTACCAAGAAAATTGTCAGCATAGTCGTGCCTTTCGTAAGAAAGAAAAACCTCAAATAAATGCTGCTTGCTGGTAGCTTTTAACCCAGAAAGCTGTTTCATTTCCGCTACAGGAAACTTTTGATGGCGATAGTCCTGACGCAATGAGTAACGAATCTTGTCTAATAATTGATGAATTGTGTTTTCTTGCTCGACTTCCAGTCTAAAGGGAATGGTACTCACAAACATTCCAATGGCATCTTTAAAAATATTTTTACTGCGATTCAATAAAGATAAACCTACAACTACATCATTTTTTAGATAATGTTTACTTACGTAAATAGCAATTAAGCTTAAAATAAAATGAAACACATTTGATTTAACATTTTTACAAAGCTCATCAACTTGATCATACTGGTGACGAGGAATGTAAATAGAATGCCTTTTTCCATCAAGTTCTTGTGGTTGTTTGATAGGGTGAAAAATCATCGGGGATAGATTATTGAGCCGTTGTTGCCAATAATGCCGATCCCGCATAAAAATATCCGATGCTAAATACTTTGTTTCCTCCTCTATATATTCTGTGATTACCCAGTCTCTTGTTTCTTGATCTTCCCTACCCTCTTGGAGGATTTGATTATAAGTTTTAATAACTTCCCGAAAGAATATTGCTGCTCCCCAACCGTCCGTAATAACATGATGATACTTAGCGTAAACTATATGCTTATCATCACAAACCTTAATCAACTGAAAGTCAGCTAAGGGAGCATTTTCACCAAAAGTAAGGGGTTTGATGAATTCCTGGTTTATGTAATTTTCAGCCTGTTCATCACTGTTGTCATGACCAGAAAAGTCAATAAAGGGAATATGATTACTTGTATGAATTGCGATAGTTTGAAAAGGTTCGCCATCAAGTTCATAAATTCTTGTTTTTAGTCCTGGATGGCAATCAATTGTTTTGCTCATCGCGTAATTAAGAATTTGCCGATCAAAAATCCCACGAACAGTCACAGTTGCGCCTATATGCATATGGCAACTAGCCGGGGACATGATTTGATCAACATAGATTTCTTTTTGATTTATTGATAATGGTAATATCTGGTTCACAAATTTAGTTCCTGTAATAAAGAAAAATTAAATTTTTTAGAGTTAACAGCTTGATTGCATAGGGTTAGATCAGCGATAAACCCGCCATTAATAGTATCTTCAACTAAAACAAGATCTAACAGCGATAAGATAATACAAAGTTTATGTTGCAAACTATAATAAAAACTTATCATTCTTTTTTTAAGTTTTTCAGGTGAATTTTTGGAAAACTATTGACACAATTGGCATTATGTGAGACTGTTTTGTGGGATTCATTTTATTGACAGCCAACAGGCAAATATAGACAGAGTTAATATGACAAACTTTTCACAAGCGGATGATATAGATCTATTGGGATTGCTATTGGAAGAAGAAGGAATTGAACTAGAAATCAAGGAAGTAGTTCCCCGTGTAGGATCCACGGAAGCGCCCACTTCTTTTCAACAAAGACGACTATGGTTTCTCTATGAATTAGAACCTACATCCTCAGCTTATAACATTTGTTCTATTTTTGATCTGAAAGGAACACTAAATATAACAGCTTTACGGGTTGCATTCAAGCAGTTACAACAACGTCATGAAAGCCTGCGAACTACATTTATGGATGTTGATGGAGAGCCTTGGCAGAAAATCCATGCTAATAGTGCAACTGAATTAAGACTGGAAGATTGGAGCAATGATAGGAGTGAGGATAAAATACCAGAAATAATAGCTGAAATTGCTCGTCATGAAAGTGATCATCAGTTCAACCTGCAAACAGGTCCGCTGATCCGTGCTCAACTGTTTAAAATTGAGTCAAAACAACATATTCTTAGTATTAACCTACATCATATTATTGCTGATGCTTGGTCCGTTGGCATAATTCTGGAAGAAATTGCTATGCTTTATCAGGCAGAAATTTCCAAAACTCCAATGGCATTACCAGAATTAAAATTCCAATATACAGATTATGCCCTGTGGCAAAAAGGAAATTTCCAGAATTCTAATATTTTAGAAAAAAGCCTGACCTATTGGGAAAAACAACTAGCCCAATTGCCAACTTTACAGTTCCCCTTGGATTTTCCCAGACCGCGATTACAAACATTTCGCGGAGGCTTAATTAAATTTGAGATATCAAAAGAAACAACCAATAGGATCCGCAACTTTATCGTAAAAGAGGGTGCAACCTTATTTATGTTTCTGATGGCTGTATTCCAAACTTTACTTTCCCGTTACACTGGACAGGAAGATATAGCCGTAGGGACTTCGATTGCTAACCGTCCATCGGACTCAGAAAACCTAATTGGTTTTTTCGTCAATATGTTAGTAATTCGTACTAACTTAGCCGATGAACCTAACTTTAATTCCTTATTAAAAACCGTAAAGAAAACAATTTTATCTGCTTTTGAGCATAAAGAAATTCCCTTTGAAACTTTAGTCGAAAAATTGAATTTACCAAGGGACACCAGTAGAAATCCTTTATTTCAGATTGCTTTTACCCTATTGAACGCACCTAAACCGCAGTTTGGTACTGGTGATTTGGAAGTTTGCATATTAGCAACTCAGGAAGCAGCACGTTTTGACTTAGAACTGTTCATTACCGAAACGGAAGACACTTTAAATGGAGCTGTATCGTACAACATTGATTTGTTGAAAAGAGAAACTGTAGAAAGGCTTGCCCGTCATTTTTGTCAACTGTTAGAGAGCGTACTTGCTCAACCCGAGATACCAGTTAGTCGCTTACCTTTTTTGCTCTCAGAAGAAATAGCTGTTTTGGCACCGTCTCAACCTGCACAAACTTTTCCCGTGCATTTCTGTTTGCATGATATATTTACTGAGCAGGCCAAATTGCGTCCTCAGCAAACCGCACTAATATTTGGGCAAGAAAGACTGACATATTCAGAAGTAAATTATCGTGCCAACCAATTAGCACACTATTTAATGCGTGTTGGAGTAAAACCGGAAGCAAGAGTGGGACTATGGTTATCTCGGTCATTGGATTTGGTCATAGGGATTATCGCAATTTTGAAAGCTGGAGGTGTTTACGTTCCCTTTGACCCCAACTATCCAAGGGATCGTATAACCTATATGTTGGAAGATAGTCAAATTAGAGTTCTGCTAACCCACAGCGAATTTGAAGCTCAAATACCATTTGATTTTACCAATAATAACATACTTACTATATTTATTGATAAATACAAGTCTGAATTCACTCAAGAGGTAACAACAGAACCGGAAGTATTAATTCTTCCCGATAACGCTGCTTACATTATTTATACCTCTGGTTCCACGGGAAAACCCAAAGGAGTTGTGGTTACCCATCGTCATGTGGTGCGGTTAATGTTATCGACTGAGAAGTGGTTTAAATTTAACGCCAAGGATGTTTGGACACTCTTTCACTCCTGTGCTTTTGATTTCTCAGTTTGGGAAATTTGGGGGGCATTATTCTATGGTGGTGTTTTAGTGATCGTCCCCTATCTAATCAGTCGATCACCGGAGGAATTCTATAACTTATTGTGCGAAGAAAAAGTTACGGTTTTAAATCAAACCCCCTCAGCTTTTCAGCAACTAATCCAGGCAGAATCCACACTCTGTCGAGAGGGAGAATTAGAATTACGGTATGTGATTTTTGGTGGTGAAGCATTGGATTTAGCTAGTTTAGAACCCTGGTTTGAAAGGCACGATGATCAGTTTCCACTACTTGTAAATATGTACGGAATTACGGAGACTACAGTTCATGTAACCTACCTTCCCCTTACTTTTAAGGATGTCAAAAAAGGATCAGGCAGTTTAATTGGTAAACAAATTCCTGACCTTTCTTTATATATTTTAGATCGTCATCTGCAACCTGTTCCCATAGGTGTTGTAGGAGAAATGTATGTGGGTGGTGCAGGTGTTACTCGTGGTTATTTTCACCGTCCTCAACTAACAGCAGAACGGATGATTCCCAACCCATTTGCCACCAATGATCTCACATCGGTACGTCTCTATAAAACCGGTGATTTAGCCCGTTTTCTGGATAATGGAAACATTGAATATATAGGACGCAATGATCATCAGGTTAAGATTCGTGGGTTTCGCATAGAATTAGGTGAAATTGAAGCAGTTATTAAAAGTCACCCAGAAGTAAGAGATGCCCTGGTAATTGCCAGAGAGGAAAGCAAAGAAGATGTGAGGTTGGATGCTTACATAATTCCTATAAATCAAATTGCTAATACTGAAACCTTAACACAAGAACAAACTCAGGAATGGCAATATACCTTTAATGATACCTATAATATAACCTCAGGGGAAACTGAAGAAGACTTTAATATTATTGGTTGGAATAGCAGCTATAATAATCAGCCCATTCCTGGGGTTGAAATGCGCCAATGGCTCAACAATACTCTACTGAGAATACAATCCCTCAAGCCTAGGAAAGTTTTGGAAATTGGTTGCGGTACGGGTATGATTTTATTAAATATTGCTCCCCAAGTAGAATCTTACTGGGGAACGGATTTTTCCCAAGCTGCAATTAATCGCCTGGATACTATTGTTAAAAACCGCTCTCTAAAAAACGTCAACCTACTAACTAGGGAAGCAATTGATTTTTCAGAAATTCCCACTGGTTATTTTGACACTGTTGTTATTAACTCTGTTGCGCAATATTTTCCATCAATTGAGTATTTGCAACAGGTCATTAAAAGTGTTTGGCAATTATTAAAAACCGGAGGAAGTTTATTTATTGGTGATAATCGAAATTTGTCACTGTCAAATTATTTCTACGCTAGCGTTGCTTATTTTCAGGCTAATGACAACACTGATTGTGAAACATTTAAAACTCAGGTTAGACGCATTGCAAAAAAAGAGAACGAATTAATTATTGCTCCGCATTTCTTCACTGATTTAAGAAAATCATTTCCTGACTTAACAGCTGTAGAAATTCAAATTAAGTCGGAAAATAATGAAAATGAGCTGACTAAATACCGTTATGATGTGATCTTACATAAGTTAGGTATATCAACAGAACAACCACCAGAAATTATCTGGCGAGATTGGGAGACTGACAATTTACAATTGACCGATTTAAAACAGCAAGTTATTGAAATGAGATCTATCGGTTGGCATAGTGTACCTAATGGTCGGCTAAGTAAAGATGCTGCCATTTACCAATGGATGTTAAAAAACAGCCACGAAAATGAACAAAAAACCATTGGTGAATTAAGAACTGCGCTCAACAACATTCATGAGCCAAAAGGGTTCAATCCAGCAGATTTTTATGCTATTGCTCAAGAAATTGGTTCGGAAGTAAGTATTAGTTATTCACCGGGAAAGGTAGATTGTTTTGATGTATGTTTTTATCCTGTGAGCCACAAAAAATTCATGGTACCATCAATGCCAATTATCAATGATTTAAGTGATTCATTGGATCGAGATGATCACCCATATTGGATTGATCCCCTCCAAAGTAGATTTACCAAATTCCTAATTTCTCAATTGAAGCAAAGGTTAGAGGAGAAATTACCAGAATATATGTGTCCCTCGGCCTTTATGATTTTAGAAAATTTCCCTCTTACCCCCAGTGGTAAGCTGGACAGACGTGCCCTAACCATACCAGATCGGGATTTAACAATTAATCAACAATCCCTGGTGTTACCTAAAACTCCTACGGAACAGAAACTATCTCAACTATGGATGGATGTTTTAGGAATTGATAAAATTGGCGTTACGGAGGATTTCTTCCATTTGGGAGGACATTCACTTTTAGCAACTAAATTGGTGTCTCGTATTAGGGAGGAATTTAATGTAGCCTTACCTTTACGGTCAATTTTTGAATATTCAACCATTGCTCGGTTAGGAGATGAAATTGACTGTTTAATTGATGTAAATACTACTAAAACAAGCCCAGAAGATATTATTCCTGTTTCTAACCGAGAAAATTTACCCCTTTCTTTCTCCCAATCTCGACTCTGGTTTTTGGATCTATTAGAAAAAGAAAATGCTGCTTATAATATATCAGTAGCTTTTCGCTTAGAAGGAGATTTAAATGTAGATGCACTACAAGAAAGCTGGCAAAATATTATTCAACGTCATGAAGTGCTACGCACAACCTTTGATAATGTACAAGGATCCCCAATTCAAATAGTTCATGACTGGTCGGAATTGAAATTAACCATAACGAATCTCAGTTGTTTAGACTTTCAGACCCAACAAGAAACATTGAGAAAGTCAATACAAGAAGTGGTTATTACTCCATTTAATCTCAACCAGCTGCCATTGCTACGTATCCATCTCTATCAATTATCAGCCGATGTTAGTGTTTTGCTGTTGGTCATACACCATATTATCGCTGATGGTTGGTCTTTGGGAGTTATGGTTAAAGAATTATCCTTATTTTATACAGCCATCTGTCAAAGAAATATCCCATCTATACCCCCTCTATCCATACAATATGGAGATTTTGCCAATTGGCAGCGGGAAGTTTTTCAGAAAACACAACTACCTATACAATTAGCTTACTGGAAACAAAAACTAACAGGTGCAAATCAAATTTTAGAACTACCTACAGATTACCCTCGTTCCCCAATTCCGAGTTATCAAGGTAGTGCTGTAAACTTTGCAATTAATCCACAAACCACTCAAGAATTTAAAAAACTATGCGAATCTCAAGGTACCACCTTATTCATGGGTTTGTTGGCAGTATTTAGCATTTTGCTTATGCGCTATTCAGGACAAGAAGACTTATTAATTGGTACGCCAATTGCTAACCGTAATCGTAAGCAAACCGAAGACCTAATCGGCTTTTTTGTCAATACGTTAGTCATCAGAAATAACTTGAGCGGTAATCCTAATTTTATCAACTTACTTTCTATAACTAAGGAAGAAACTCTACAAGCTTATGCTCATCAAGATGTACCCTTTGAAAAGATAGTAGAGGAAATAAACCCACAAAGAAATCTCAGTCAGCATCCCTTATTTCAGGTAATGTTCGTCTGGCAAAATGCACCTATGAGTAAGTTGGAACTACCTAACTTACAACTATCTCCTTGGAGATTGGAGCAAAGATTAGCGAAGTTTGATTTAACCTTGTTAATGACGGAAACTGAACAGGGAATTGATGGCACATGGGAATATAGGACAGATTTATTTGCACTAGAAACAATTAATAGAATGATCGGTCATTTTGAAACTCTATTAAAGGGTATTATTGCTGAACCACAAAAACCAATTACTCATTTACCTGTACTTACTAGCCACGAGAAAAATCAACTACTCTTTCAATGGAATCAAACGCAATTTGAGTACCCTTTGTATCAACAAAATAAGTGCCTGCATCAATTGTTTGAATTACAAGTAGAGAAAACACCTAATAATGTAGCTGTAGTTTTTAAAAATCAAAGTCTTACCTATTTTCAATTAAATCAAAGAGCTAATCAATTAGCCCATTATTTACAATCCCGTGGTGTCCGACCAGATGTATTGGTAGGAATTTGTATAGAGCGTTCATTAGAAATGGTAATTGGTTTACTGGGAATTTTAAAAGCTGGTGGTGCTTATGTTCCCATGGATTCCAACTATCCCCGGGAACGCCTTAACTTTATGTTAAAAGACGCTGGAATTTCCATATTATTAACACAAGAAACCCTGTACACAAGTTTAGATATTTTACCTCTGAAGCAAATCCTTTGCCTAGATAGGGAATGGCCAGTTATTGCTCAAGAGGATACACATAATCCCTCTAGTAATTTAGTAGTAGAAAATCTTGCATATCTTATCTACACATCTGGCTCGACTGGCCAACCCAAAGGGGTAATGATAAGCCATCGCGCTATTTGTAATCACATGTTGTGGATGGAAAAAACTTTTAGTTTTGGGGAAGGGGAAAAAATATTGCAAAAAACTCCTTTTTGTTTCGATGCTTCCGTGTGGGAATTTTACGCACCCCTGCTAACGGGGGGACAGTTAATAATTGCTGAAAAAGATGGACATAAGGATGTTTCTTACTTATTGAACTTGATTTGTGAACAACAGGTAACAGTTGTACAACTGGTTCCTTCCTTACTACAAATTTTCCTAGAATATGGGGAGATAGAAAATTGTAAATCTCTAAAACATATCTTCTGTGGGGGCGAAGCTTTATCAGTAGCTATGGTAGAAAAGTTATTAAGTAAACTAAACGTCAACTTTCACAACCTCTATGGACCTACCGAAACTTGTATTGATGCCACTTTCTGGACTTTCATCAACAAAAACAATCACCATATTAAACAAAATATGCTTCCCATTGGTCGCCCCATCGCCAATACGCAAACTTATGTTCTTGATGCCCACTTACAACCAGTTCCCATAGGTATTCCAGGTGAACTATACATTGGCGGTATGGGACTAGCACGTGGTTATTGCCAACTTCCGCAATTAACTAAAGATAAGTTTATTGCTCATCCCTTTAGTGATAATCCAGATTCACGTCTTTATAAAACGGGAGACTTAGTTCGTTACCTTCCCGATGGAAACATTGAATTTATAGGACGTATTGACCACCAAGTTAAAATACGCGGTTTCCGCATTGAATTGGGAGAAATTGAAGCTGTATTGGCTCAACATCCCAATGTACTGAATGCAGTTGTGGTTAGTTCAGGAGACTCGTCTTCTACTAACAGTTTAATTGCTTATTTTGTAAGCACAGAAAAACAATTGACCTCTCCGGGTATCTTACGTGATTTCCTGAAAGAAAAGTTACCTGATTATATGATACCCAACAGTTTTATAGCTTTAGACCATCTACCCATGACACCAAATGGGAAAATTGATAGGAAGCTATTAGCTGGGTTGAATATAAACAGGAATTTTGATGCTCATCAACATGTTTCCCCTCGCACACTTTTAGAATATAAACTAGTAGAAATATGGGAGGAAATTCTCCAAGTCAGTCCAATAAGTGTAACTGAAAACTTTTTTGATTTAGGTGGTCATTCTCTTTTAGCCATCAGATTGATAGCTGCTATTGAGCAAAAGTTAAAATGTAATTTACCCGTGGTTTCTCTATTCCGAGAGGGGACTATAGAGAAAATTGCCCTGTTGTTAGACCAAGATCAC
Organism: Cylindrospermopsis sp. CR12; assembly: GCF_001432185.1. Taxonomy (NCBI): domain Bacteria; kingdom Bacillati; phylum Cyanobacteriota; class Cyanophyceae; order Nostocales; family Aphanizomenonaceae; genus Cylindrospermopsis; species Cylindrospermopsis sp. CR12. The sequence goes on from NZ_LMVE01000086.1 coordinate 102,993, forward strand.
CAAAAAGCAAGCAATCATTCAGATATTCTAATTCCTCTGCAAACTCAAGGTGATTTGCTACCTTTATTTTTAGTCCACCAAGCAGGAGGTTATGGTTTGTCCTATTCGGTTCTAGCTGAAAAATTGGCTGTAGGTATGGGTAAAAAACTTCCCATCTACGCTATTCAGTCACCTGGCTTAGATGGTAAACAATCACCCTTAGAAAGCATTGAAGAAATGGCAAATACCTACATTCATACCATCAAAGAAATACAGCCCCATGGACCTTACTTGTTAGGTGGACATTCTTTAGGGGGATTAATTGCCTTTGCCATGGCTAGTCAATTGGAAGCTATGGGAGAAAAAATTGAGCGCGTATTGATTATAGATACCCATCCACCTATGCCAACGGATGAAACTATAGCTTCTTTGGAGGATAATACGGGAATTATTTGTTTTATGGTGGAGCAAATAGCATTATTTTTTAATAAAAATGTGACTATTAACTATCAGACAATTTCTAGTTTGGATCAAGATTCCCAGTTAGACTATGTTGCACAAACATTAGAACAACATAATCTGATTCCACCCAACTCAGGAAATAGTTTAATTGCTCGTCTCATTAAGGTTTATAAGGCTAATTTACGCGCTAGTGTAGTCTATCAACCACCTGTAAATAGGTCTAATATTACACTATTTATAACTCCCTCCCTAGCAGCTAAATTTCCCAATGACCCCACTGTTGGATGGCAAAAGTTAACCACTCAAAAAGTCCAAGTTTGTCGCGTTATGGGTGAACATCAAACTATGTTAAAAGAACCTGAAGTGGAAAATTTGGTCACGGAAATCATGGCTACATTAGTAAACACTCCTTAACTAATTAGGTCATTGGCATTGAGTAAAAATCTGCTTAAATATGACTAAAAAATCTATTAAACAAAAAAACTAAATTATTTAGAATGATATGAGTAAAATTCCCCAGATTATCCATCAAATTTTTTTTCTAGGAGCAGCAGCAGTACCGGAAAAATATCGACGTTATCAACAAACAGTTTTACAAAATCATCCTCATTGGCAATACCAATTTTGGGATGAACAAAAGGCTAGAGGATTTATGACAGATAATTATCCCTGGTTCCTACCAGTATTTGATGCTTATCCTCATGATATTCAGCGTCGTGATGCCATACGTTATTTCATACTCTATCACTATGGTGGGTTTTACTTAGATATGGATGTAGAAAGTATAAAACCACTGGATAATTTATTGGCAGATTTCGAGCTTATTCTATCCAAGTTGGTAGGTTTTAGTAATGCAATTATGGGTAGTATTCCCAAGCATCCTCTGTGGTTGAAAGTGTTTGAGGAATTAAAAAACCGTCAACATAACTCAGACCATAAAATAATGCCACTTTATGTTGGACATAGTACTGGACCAATTATGCTTAACGACTGCGTGGTTGGGGGTAAATTTGATCAAAATTCTAATGTTCTAGTCTGTCCAGGATATATTTTTGAGCCAGGTGCACCCATGGAACTTAATGGTAAAATCTTCAAGAGTCGGGTTAACCCAGAGACTTATACTATACATCACATGACCACTTCTTGGTTGCCCAAAAAACACCAGATAGCCAGGTTTTTATTCGGGTTGATGTTAGAACCATACTGGTTTTTTCGATCTTTATTTAAAGGCAAAATTTAATGTATGAACCAAAATTTTCGGGAGAACCACAAACAAACGGTTGAAAGTCGTTAGGAAATTAGGACAAATGCCAAATTTAGAATTAAAAACAAAAACGCCAACTTGGTTAAAAATCGCAGTAGTAGTTCTAATAGGAATAAGTATTTTCTGTCGCTGGGTAAGTTTAGACAAAAAAATTTACTGCTGTGACGAAAACTGGACATCTGTAGCAATTTCTGGACACACATTAGTTGAGTTACAAAAGGAACTTTCTGAACATGAAGGCATAATTCCTATCAATAACTTTCAAAAGTATCAACACATAAGTCCAGAAAAGCATGTAAGTGATACAGTTAATTATTTAATCACCTCAGACCCCCAACATCCCCCATTGTACTACATTATGGTCAGACTATGGGCCCAGATATTTGGTGATTCCCCCACAGGAATAAGGAGTTTATCGGCAATTATTAGTTTGTTAATATTTCCGGGTGTATTTTGGATATGTTTAGAGTTGTTTGAGTCTGGAATTGTAGCATGGATAGCAATGGCATTAATTGCCGTTTCTCCCTTACAGCTATATTTTGCTCAAGAGGCTCGCCAATATGCTTTATGGATGGTAGAAATTCTCATATCCAGTACTGCTTTATTGAGATCCATCAGAAAAGAAAATACACTCAGCTGGGTTTTGTATAGCCTAACCTTGATTCTGGGACTATATACCCACTTATTAACAGGTTTGATGATCATATCTCACGGAATTTATGTGATTATTCAACAACAGTTTCGTCTTACCAAAACCTTGATTAACTATATAATTTATACAATCATAGCTTTGTTGATATTTTTACCTTGGCTAATTGTATTCATAAATCATCTTGATACAGGAGTATCATTAACTTCTGGCTACGGTGTCAGATATACGGATATTCCCTTAGAGTTAATTGCCGTTTTTCTTGTTCGAGTTACTAGGACATTTTTTGATCTTGGTTTGGCTAAACCATTAGGATTCTTTAGTTATTTTTCTGATGAAGGGGCTTTGTACTATACTCTTATTTCCCTGATCTTCGGCTTATTTTTAATAAGCTATCTCATATTTTGTTTTTGTAAGGATATTAAAAATGAAACTTATCTTTTTCTTTTTTGTCTAGGGGGATTTCCTAGTATATTATTGATCTTATATGATATAATTTTGGGTGGATCTCGTTCCATACAAGTACGATATGAATTGCCCTTGTATATCTGTTTAGAAATTGCCATAGCATATATTTTAAGTTTTGCCTTTCCAATTTTACAAGAAAAGACTTGGCGGAGAAAAATAGCCCAATTAATGATGGTATTACTTATTTTTTCCGGACTAGTTTCTGATGTCAAATTCTTTCAGTCCCAAAATTCGTGGACGCAATCAGGTAGCACATTTATCATGGAAACAATTCAGGCTATTAACGAAGCAGACTCACCTTTATTGGTAATAAATAATGCTGCTGTACATTTGGGAGGAATATTAGCTTTGACTCATTATTCCCCAGGAATTTCTCTGCTAACGAATAAAGATGTTGAACCTTTAGTAATTCCGGAGAATTATAATCAGATTTTTTTTGTAGATAACAATAGTCATTTATTTCGTAAACTAAAGGATAATCAAAACTATTGTATGAAAACAATACAAAAAATTACCACTAATCACTCAGTAACTGTAGGAGGTTTATGGAGATTTGAGAAGAAGGTTTAGAGCAATATTAAATAAAAGTTAGTAAATCAACAGTATGATAAATAAAATTAGCTTAAGTCGGTACGGAATATTTATTAGTCGGTTAATTCGTTTTGCGTTGGTGGGTTTTAGCGGTGTAATAGTGGATCTAGGAGGTTTTTATTTTCTACATAGCCTATTAGGTTTAAACCTAACTCCTAGTTCGATGCTATCAACCGAATTAGCAATCATTAATAATTTCTTCTGGAATGATATTTGGACATTTGGTGACGTAGTTCAGAAAGAAAATTTAGTTTTAGACAACAGTCACAGATTACAAAGGTTTTTTAAGTTTAACCTAATTTGTTTGTTGGGTTTAATTCTCAATAGTTTAATTGTGAACTTTTTGGTTTATAAGTTTGCTATAAATGCTTATCTAGCCAAATTGATAGCCATCATTTGTGTGATTTCCTGGAATTTTGGTATGAACATGAGGTTTAATTGGCAGGTGATGGAGAAAAAAGAATCATGACCAATAATAGCAGTAAGGACCTAGTATTAGCCCCTTCTGGAAGCCTAGAAATTACCGCATTGTCGGAAGTTTCATCATCAGTTAAGCCAGTTTATTTGTCATTGGTTATCCCGACCTATAACGAAAGCAAAAACATTTTGGCAGTGGTCCATCTCTTGAGTGATTTGCTCAATGAGGCCTTAGTAGATAATTACGAATTGATTGTGGTGGATGATGATAGCTATGATCGCACCTGGGAAATTGCTCAGGAACTAACCAAAGATTACCCCCGTCTGCGGGTGATACGTCGTCAGGGAGAACGAGGCCTATCTACAGCAGTAATTAGAGGTTGGCAGATAGCTCAAGGGGAAATACTAGGAGTAATTGATGGTGATTTACAGCATCCACCAGAAGTATTACTCAAGTTATTGAAAGCGATGGATCAAGAAGCAGATATTGCCGTGGCCAGTCGTAATATAACTGGAGGTGGAACCAGTGATTGGCAATGGCATAGGCGGTTTTTGTCACGGGGAGCGCAATTTTTAGGACTGCTGATTTTGCCTGATATCGTCAGTCGGGTTTCCGATCCGATGAGTGGTTATTTCTTAGTGCGTCGAAAGGCGATCGCACAGAAATTAATGAGTCCTTTGGGCTATAAGATTTTAATTGAAGTCCTGGGGCGAGGTGAGATTAACCATATTATTGAGGTTGGCTATGTGTTTCAGGAACGTCAAGAAGGAGCAAGCAAAGTGACTTGGCGACAGTATATAGAATACCTGATACATTTAGTGCGACTTAGGTTTCATGTGGTATACTAGGCAAAGTTTTCTTGGAGTTTCATTTAGGTACATTATTATGGAGATTATGGAGCAAATTACTTCCACAGTCTATGAAAGTGTGGATCCATACCAGTGGGTCACAGATATTGCTCATCAAGCTTGGAAAGCTAGAGATCAGGAAGTTTGGGGTAATAACGTTCAGGACTTGATTACTCCTGATGCGGTTATTCTGGATGCTGGATGTGGTTTAGGGAGATTACTACCACGTTTTTGGAGTGCTAAAAAGATTGTTTTAGTCGAACCTGACCAGCGTAGATTTCTGCACGCCTCCATAGTTGCTCAATGTCTACTGAATAATCACCACGAACTATTAGAAAAATTAAAAGATGACAGTTTTTGGCTCACTGAGGAATACAATAATTTGCTTAAATCAGCCCATACATCACCTCTCAAAAGTGAGAAAGTCTATCTTGTAAATGATGTCATGCAAAGTCCAGACATTGCTCAGTATGGGCCTTTTGACATGATTGTTTGTTCCCACATTTTTGAACATATTTCTTTGAGTGTTATCCAGGAAAGTATTGCTGCTTTTTATAATTTTTTGAAACCCAACGGTTCTTTAGTGATATTTGCTTGTAAATCTCCTGTTCTCTATCACGTGGGTGCCACTAAAGAGTTTAGTCCCCATTACGTGATTGAACGCTCGGAATTTGCCCAAATTTGTGAAAATGGTCCAGCTGCGGGACTAGGAATTAGATACATGCCTTTTGAACTGTTACAAACTATCCTAAGTAACCCTTTTAATCCCGAATTACAGCACACATTTCCAGAGGAATTTAAGTCCAAACCAGCAGATTATGAACTACCTACAACACCTCTATTTGCTGTGAATAAATGGGAAGCCTACCACTCCGAGTTTTATACACATAAAACTATGGAAGTTGGTACGTATATTGAATATCCGCAAATTCAAGCTCGACTATACAGACCAATTAAACCAATTGAGAGTGTGGAGGAAATATTGGAACTTGAGAAACAGGTAAATCAAAATGAAACATTAAAGAAATTGCATTTGATTGATATGGTTGTAGTTGCTACTGCACAGGGATAATATCAGAAATGTTGAATGTCGTTACAAAACTTTACATAGTTAGATATAGTACTCCTATCAAAGGTGAAAATGTCAACATCTCATAATATCTTCCATCCAATGAACATAACTGATTTGTTGACACATACAAGCTTGAAGATAGTGGAACTTATCTAACATTTTTTCACCCCATTCATTAGGATTAGACATCATTGATGAAAAAACAAAGAAGGCACATAATTTTTGGCAGCTTGGAAATATAATCTCAAAGCTGATATGATTTTACCATCTTTGATTAACTGACTAGCAGAGAGCATTTCTACTAAAGGGGTTAATCTTTTTTCGTGAAAATATATAGCCTGACTAACTTGTTTCTGCTGTTTAGCATTTAATTGTTTATAATTTTTCCATTTGTTGATAATTTTTTCAGATTGGCCTTTAAAATTGACATTGACATGTAATTGACCGCCACTATGCAAGCGATATTTATGCAGTTTTTCCGGGACAAAATGAACCTGGCTAATTAAAGCAACTTGCGCTAATATATCAAGTATATGTCCACCATTTCTGCCTAATTTTTCATCCCATCCAGATGTTTGTTCATAAATACTACGACGGAAAACTGTACGTCCATCAAGTCCTCCTCCTAAACCACCAGCAATAGCTACTAAAGGTGTTTCAGGTGTATTGTAGGGTAAAGTTTTGACACCAAACATAGAAGGAATTAATCTGGGAGTATAAACAGTATTAATTGGTTTATCATCTGCATCAATATTATAAAAGTCACAGTAAGCTGCACCAATATCAGGATGTGCGTTCAGGTAGTTAATCATTACCTCCAACATTTGCGGTTCTAGACAGTCATCTGCATCAAAAAATAGTAAATACTGTGATTCTTGATAACTAGCTTTAAAACCATTATTTCGTGCTATGCACATACCACTATTAGACTGTTTAATTAACTTTAACCGTGGTTCTAGTTTTTTGTAAGAGGAAATAATTTCAGCAGAATTATCAGTACTACCATCATCAATAACAATATACTCCCAATCGGTAAATGTTTGAGCACGAATAGTCTCTATAGCTTTACTAATAAATTTTTCAGCGTTGTAACAAGCAGTGATAATAGTGAATTTGGGCATACATTAAAACCTATTTGTAAAAAATAAAAGTGAGATTTGACAACATCTTATTATAATCAGAGAAAATTGGTCTAGATATAGAAAAGAAAAACCATAGAGTTGTTGGAAAATAAGGGATAATAATCATGACGATCGTTTTAGTAACAGGTTCAGCTGGATTAATTGGTTCTGAATCAGTTCGATTTTTCTGCAAGCGTGGATTTAGCGTGGTTGGCATTGATAACAATATGCGCTCTTTTTTCTTTGGAGAAGGTGCTTCAAACGAATGGAATCGTGATCGCCTTTTAGAGGAATATGGTGATCAATACATTCACCATAACGTTGATATTCGGGCTTCCGAAAGCATATCCAACATCTTTAAAACCTATGGTACAGATATTGGTTTGATCATTCACACTGCGGCTCAACCATCCCACGATTGGGCGGCTAAAGATCCCTATACCGACTTTTCCGTCAATGCCAATGGCACTTTAGTTTTATTAGAAAACACGCGGCAATACTCTCCGGATGCGGTCTTTATCTTTTGCTCGACCAACAAAGTCTATGGAGATACTCCGAATCGCTTACCGTTACTAGAAGAAGAACTGCGCTGGGAAATTAACCAAACCCATCCGTACTACCAAGGAATTGATGAAAACATGAGTATAGATCATTCTATGCACTCTTTGTTTGGAGCTTCAAAGTTAGCGGCGGACGTACTAGTGCAGGAATATGGACGCTATTTCAACATGAAGACCGTTGCATTTCGAGGGGGATGTTTGACAGGACCAAGCCACTCTGGTACTCAACTACACGGCTTTTTATCTTACCTGATGAAATGTACAATGACCGGCGAACCTTATCAGATACTTGGCTACAAAGGCAAGCAGGTTCGTGATAATATCCACAGCTACGATTTAGTAAATGCTTTTTACCATTTTTACCAAAACCCGCGAGTTGGTGAAGTATACAACATAGGTGGAAGTCGTTTTAGTAATTGCTCAATGTTGGAAGCGGTTCAGCACTGCCAAGCAATTACTGACAAAAAGCTGAACTGGCAATACATAGAAGTGAACCGCATAGGCGACCACATTTGGTGGATTAGTGATGTTCAAAAATTTAAAAATCATTATCCTCGTTGGGAGCTAAGTTACACAATAACTGATATTTTGAAAGAGATTTTTACCAAAAATGTTAGCCGCTGGAACTAGAAATCAATCATGAGCAGACAATAGCAGACAATTTTTAATTGGGGGTTATAGCTTGCTTGTCATGTAATGCCAAATTTCATCCACTGCCCTTTTAACTCCACCAGCAGCATGACAGGCATCGCCCAATCGACGAAGATTAACTCTAAAAGAATTATTAGTTAAAAGTTGCTGTGCAGTTTGTCGTAGATTTTCTACCGTACTGTCTTTTAAAAACATCATAATTCCTGCACCCTGCTCCTCAATACGACGAGAAATAATTTCCTGCTCATAGGTTTGTGGTACTGCAATCATCGGTACTGAATAGGAAATAGCTTCTCTTGTGCCACCAGCTGCTCCGTGCATAATAAACAAACTGGCACGTTCTAAAATTTTTAATTGAGGAACCGTGCCATTGGGTCTGATGATAAAGTTTTCGGGAATATCCCCCAAAACACTTACATCTATGGTAGGACTTAATATCATTACTACTTGAGCATCAATATTACCAAATGCCTGAATACAGTTCTGATAGAATCTCACTCCTGGATCGTGAGCAGTGCCAAAAGAAATAAGAATTACCTTGTCCTTTTGTAGTTTTTCCAAAGGAAAATCAAATTCGATACCCCTTATAAGGTTACAAGGTCCAACGAAATGAAATTGCTGACTAAACTGATTAAACTTATAGTGATAGGGTTGCAGTTCTACTGGCAAGTAACATAAGTTTAACGGTTCAATATTGGTAAATGTATCTACAAACTTAATTGGTGGCAGTCCATAGGTTAACCGCAATTCTTTTTGGTATTTTCGATAATATTTCATACCCTCTGCAGCTTGTTTTAAAAAAAAGGGCAGTTTTTTTCTCAACCACGGACATTCATAAAATGTTTGGGGGGTAAAAGCAGCTGTAGAGATAGAATTTATGGCGGGAATATTGAGAATTTGCCCCAATAATCTCCCCCAAAGACATAGGGAATCATGAATAATATAATCTGGTTTCTCTTTACTCACAGACTCTATTAATTCTGGGAGCATCTGATGGGCACACCAGATTAACGAGGGAACTAAAGACATTTCATTTTCTGCAGGTGGCGCTGTTTCAGGATTTAGGGTTGGATAAGGGCGAAACTTGGCACCAAAGGATAATATTTCTCCTTCAAAGCTAGGTACTTCATAGTAAATTACCTCTTCGCCTCTGTTAATTAATTCTTTAACCAGTCCAAAAGTTGGGATGATATGGCCCGGTGCTGAAACATTGAAGAACATTACACGACTCATGGGGAATCTCCTGACATGTTAATAACTACTTGATGGAATTTTTTTAGGGTGGGTCGATGTCCAACACTAACAAAGGTTGTATTCATACTTATCAAAAAATTGTACAACTTTTCTTCATTTTTTAAATCTAAAGCACTGGTAGCTTCGTCTAAAATAACATATTTGGGTTTGGCAACTAAAAGTCTGCCAAAGGCTAATCTTTGCTGTTCCCCCAGGGAAAGAATTTCACTCCAATCTTGCTCTCTATTTAAACCTCCAAATCTTTCTATCAGGTAGGATAAACCAACTTTTTCAACTACTTGATAAAGTTCTTCATCACTAATATCAGTGTGGTTATATGGATAAATTAGCTGTTCTCTGAGAGTGCCTAAAATCATGTAAGGACGCTGAGGCAAAAATAAAATTTCTGATAGTTCAGGACGGACAATTTCGCCGCTTCCTGATTTCCATAATCCCGCTAATGCTCGCAACAAAGAACTTTTTCCACAACCACTATCCCCCATAATCAAAAGGCTTTGATTGGGTTGAAGTTCCAAGGAAAAATTTTCAAACAGGATTTTTTCGTAGTTAGGAGTGTATAAAGTTAGATTTCTAAAACCTAAATAATTATCTTTAGTGATGCCAATTTTATCTCTGTCAGCATTTGGTTTTTTTGGACGTTGGAAATATTCATGAAAGACATACAAGCGATTAATTGCTGCGGCAAATTTTGTAAATTTCTCAAATTGATACATAATCAAATTGACTGAGAATGCTACCTGGCCAAAGGCACCTCCAGCTTCTGTAACCTTCCCCACTTCAATATCACCTGATAGCACTTGTTGACCCAAAATTAATGCCGGAATAATCCAGGGAAGATAACCAAATTGATATTTAAAAATATTTAGGTATATTTCTGACCAAAGAATTAGTTTCTGAAAATTTTTAAATGCCAGGTTAAATATCTCTTTAACTTTCCTTGATTCTGGCAAAATTCCATTGTAAAAGGCTATGGATTCAGAATTTTCTCGGATGCGAATTAAACTGAAACGAAAATCTGCCTCTTTTCTTAGCTGCTCAATGTTTAGCCTAGTTAATTTCTTGCCATAAAAAGCTATAGTAATTGTATAGGCTAGTAGGGAATAAATAATTAAGACTAAAACTAGATTTGGCGAAATTGACCACAGAATAAAACTAAAAGCAACTACTACAAAAATTGACTCCAGACAGTTGACTAAAAATTGAACCGATTGTTGACAAAAGTTGGTAATGTCTTCAGAAATGCGTTGATCTGGGTTATCAATCTCTTTATCAAAATTGTTCAACTCATAAAAAGCACGATCCCGAAAATATTCACCAAGAAAATGAGCTGTTAACCATCTGCGCCAATATATATTTATCATCTCTCGCAGATAACCATAGGCAGAGTTTAAACATCCAAACAGAATAATGCCTAAAAAAGCAACTCCTATACTTTGCCAGAATCTGTTACTGTCGCGAGATGACAAGGCAGAAATTAAGTCTCCTTGAATACCATTTAAAAAGACCTTAACTTGGGTGTTACCTAATAGCAAAATACCCATTAGCAGAAGTAGAACGATTGCAGGTCGTTTTTCACCTTCTAACCAATAAAGTTTGGCGATCGCCCAAAACTGTGACACTGCTTGTGGTTTAAATTTACTCATTTGAATGGGTTATTTTTGAGTTATTGAGTTATACTAGTTTAGTGGTTTACACTCATAAAACTTGTATAGCAGTTCTCCCACTGGTAAATTACAAAAGAGGTGTACCTCACCATCCCCTAAAACGGTGAAAGGGCAAAAATATCCTCATACCCGATAATAGACAACCATCATAACACTATTCGAGCAAAATTCACTGCGTTTATTTCAACATGTTTATTTTCAGAATAATTTGGCTGGGACAACTATTTTACCTGATTGGTATCTCTATGACCAGTTTTGCTCTCAATATATCTGTATTTAGGCAAACGGGTTCAGCTACACAGTTCGCTTTACTTATGCTAACTTGCACCATACCACCAATTATTATTTCCCCTATAGCAGGAACTCTCGTGGATCAATGGGATAGACGCATGACAATGATTATTGCTCACATTCTCACGGGATTCCTAACTCTAAGTTTGCTGGTCATTGCGACTATTGGTCAGATAGAAATCTGGCAAATTTATCTAATCAACATTTTTGCCTCCATAATTGGCACATTCAGTAACCCTGCGTATAAAGCCGCCATTACCTCTTTGGTTCCCGCAGAAGAACTATCAAGAGCCAGCGGGATGGTACAACTATCTATGGGGATTCAGCAGATTGTCGGACCTTTAATTGCAGGTGCAATTTTGGATGTAATCCATCTACAAGGGATTTTAACAATTGATTTTCTAGGATTATTAATTGCCCTAACCACTCTGATATCAGTCAAGTTTGGTGAGAAAATTCATCAGACTGAGGAAAACAATTACCAACCAAGTATATCCTTTTTATGGCATGTTTTATGGCGAGACGTTACGGATGGTTGGACTTATTTGATCAAATGTCCTGGACTAACAAGTCTTGTGATTATTTTGATAGTTTATCAATTTTCAATTGGCTTCGTGACTGTACTATTCTATCCTTTGGCCCTGAGTCTAACTACCCCATCTGAACTAGGAAAAATTGTGTTTCTTAGCGGTATTAGTATGATTTTAGGATCCCTATTGATGAGTATTTGGAAATACCAATGGCAAAACCTAATTACCACGATTCTAATAGCTATGTCGTTGAGTGGAATGGCTATAGCCATTGGTGGTTCACGTCCCTCGTTACTGCAAATGTATATTGGCACCATACTATTTTTCTTTAATACCCCTTTTATTAATGGCATGATTCAAATTCTCTTCCAAACAAGAGTTGCTGAAAACTTACAGGGAAGAGTTTTTGCTCTAACTGGTGCAATTTCAAGCGCTGCAATACCTTTAGCATCTATAATTGCTGCACCACTATCTGACTATGTATTTGAACCATTAATGGGATTTGATGGCAATTGGTCAAAAGCACTTATAGGCCAGTTAATAGGTACTGGTCCTGGTCGTGGTACTGGACTTTTATTTGTAATAGTTGGTTGTTTCATTACAACAACTGCCATCATTGCTTCCCAACATCCTAAAATTCGCCAATTAGAACTTGCCGAGTAAAAACCGCTTATGAATCTTTCACAACTTCCTTAGCGGAAATGCTAAACTCATCGTTGGTTTCTAAATTTTTATCTTTCCAATTAAAATGGGTATAGAAAATAATAGACAGACAAAATAGTATCATTCCCGCCATAATTATTAAGAGTCCAATCCCCCTTCCTTCACCAGTCCCTATAATTGACCCCATACTAGTAGATAGTAAACCACCTTCTAATAACATCGGTTCAAATAAATCGTCGCTCAAAGGACTAGCAGTTAGATTACCAATAGCTAATGCTAACCCTATTACTGTGTTAAATAAAGAAAGAACACGACCTTGAATATTGCCATTAACACTAGACTGCCAAATCGTGCTATTGGTGCTAAGAGTAATTGGTAATGAGAAAAATGATATAAAAAGACCAAGTGCAATAATGGGAATAGAAGGGGAAAATCCCGCAATTACCAATCCTACACCATTTAAGGCAGTAAAAGTAAACAGAGTAGAAGTGTGTTTTTTACCTCCTCCCCAAAGGGTCATGCTTAAACTACCACCTACCATTCCACAAGCAGCTATTGACATAATAACACTAAAACTCTTAGTGGAAGAAAATGATAAAACTAGAGGGTTTATCAAAACCGTTGTCATACCATCCACTAAGAAATGAATGCTCATGAATGCTAACAAAATTAATAAAGTATTATTCTCGACAACGGCATTCCAACCATAAGCAATATCGTGAATAATCGTATTAACTCTCACACTCTGATTTGATTGAATTATAGGTTCCGGTTGAGGAATATCAATAATCAAAAGAGTAAGTAGTCCCACAAAATAGGAAGATAAGTCAACCATCAGTAAACCCTGGATTTGTATACTAGAGAGGAGTATTCCGGCTAAAATTGGTGCCGTTAGTTGTCCCAGAGCTGTACTAAAGTGAATTAACCCATTTGCCCTCCCTATTTGGTGTTTCTTAACCATCATTGGTAAAGCTGCACCTTTGGCAATCATTTGAAAAGAACCGCACACTGAAGTGCAAAATGCCGTTATGTAGGTGTGCCAAATCTGTAAATTGTTTGTTAATAGAAGCACTATAAGGGTTAGCGTTACAGTAGCTGCAGCTAGGTCACTAAAGATTATAGTCCATTTGCGATTCCATCTGTCTACTAATGCACCCACAAAAGGGGTGATTAATACCCCAGGCAGAGTTGTAAAAAAAACAACTAAGCCTAATCCGGCAACCTCATGAGTATTTTGATAGACCCAGATTCCTAACCCAAATCCTGTTAAACGATTCCCAATCTCTGATACAGATTGTCCTAGCCAAAAAATAATGAAATTGCGCAATTCATTAACTGTTTGCAGTAATTTAGTAATATGACTCACATGCTTAACCAACTTTTACTATACTCCCCTACTACCCATCATACTACCATATCAAATATCACTCTAACTTTCTCCCCCCACAACCACATCTCTAATCCTTAAACTGGGTCCACCACAACCCACAGGTAACCCATTCTGTCCCCCCTTACCACATCCACCAGATTCATCCCAGTGAAAATCATCCCCAATTCCTTCTATATCTGCTAAAGTCTGAAAAACATTGCCGGATAAGGTTACATCTTTTACCGGTTCCCCTATTGCACCATTCCTAATCATCCATGCTTCACCCGCACTAAAGGTAAACATTTCTCCATTGGTCATTCCCCCTAACCAATTACGCGCATATACTCCTTCTTTAATATCTGTAAATAAATCCACCACTGGTGTTTTACCTCTTTCTATCCAAGTGTTGGTCATCCTCACAATAGGGGAAAAATGATAATCTAAGCAACGAGCATTACCTGTGGGCTTTTCTCCTAATTTACCCGCAGTTTCACGGGAGTGCAAACGTCCTACTAGTACGCCATCCTCAATTAATTGGGTGGTTGTGGCGGGCGTTCCCTCATCATCGTACAAATAACTACCCCGATGACCTGGAGATCCTGCACCATCAAAAATTTGTAGTTCCTCTGGACCAAAACGTCTCCCCAAGGTCATCACTTCCAGTAAATCTGGATTCTCATAGGCCATGTCCGCTTCTGAAAGATGACCGAAGGCTTCATGCACAAATAATCCTGTTAATATGGGGTCAATAACTACGGTGTAGGTGTTACCTTTGACTGGTGGTAGGGATAAGGCCGTGACTGCTCTTTGGGCAGCTCCCTGTATTATGGTATCTAAGTTGACTAAGTCATTATAATCTTTACGTGAACCTACAGTTTCCCTTCCAGTTTGTACTGTGTCCCCATTCCTGGCTGTGGCAGCAAATCTCATTTCCATATCCACCCATGACTGCTCTATTAGGGTTCCTTCAGAAGTGGCAATTATTACTTTCTGACTACTATCGTTGTAACGAACGGATGTGGTCGTGATCCGAGGATCAACGCTCTTTAGTATTTCCCGGTAGCGATCGCATAATTCTCTTTTCTTTTTTAAAGGAACCGTGGATGGGTCAATACCAGTTATGCCTAGTTTGCAAGTGGATTGAATAACAGGAATAGGAGCGAGAATGGTGTGTTCATCTCCCACTGTGCGTGCTGCGGAGATAGCCTCTTGGATGCGTTCTTCAATATCGGCAATGTGGTTGAAGCTAGTTAAACCCCAACCCCCTTTATGACAAGCCCGAACATGGGCACCCATAGAAACCCCTTCGCTAAGAGTTTCTACTTTATCACCACGCAATAAGATATCAGTTCCCTCTGCTTCTTCCAGTCGAATCATTAAGTAGTCAACCTGATCTTTATAGCGAGAAATCAGGTCAGTAAGCAAATCATGGGTGTCCTTGGTTAGTCTAAACATCTTTCCAGTTTTGTTTATAAGCTTGGCTATAATTATTCAACCATCTTGATTAGATCTAAAAACATATTTTTCAGCCACTTTCCAATAACGGGAAAATCTTTTCAGGTCAATAAAACCATCATAATCAAAAAAGGGTTCCACTCCTAATACTTCCAAATCCAAATGGGGACGAATCACATCACAAATTTGTGCAAATTTGGGACTAGGACTCTTGGTAGTGATAACTAAACCGGTATTGTTTTCTCTAGCAAATCTAATCACTTCCTGTGCTATATCTCCCCGGCGAATTTCCACTGGTAACTCTATTAGACATTCATAAATGAAAGTTATTCTTTTTAAACTAAGTTGCCATTCTGCAATTAAAGCATCATCCCAGACCCAAATTGCTGGACTATCAGGATATTTCTTGAAAGCAGGACTGTGGGGACTTAAGCAGTCTCCGTTAACCCAAACTATTGGTTGATTCATATTCAATTAAATATATATATTTACTAATTCAGCTATTTTAGATGGTGTCAACTCCTGAACATTGGTCAACAATATATTTGCACCTGCTTGCAGCATAATTTTCTGATAAGCATCTCTGTGGGATGGAGTTTCCTGAACATGGGGTGGTAAAACCCCTACAGCTACCCAGGTTCGAGAACTGTCCAAAATTTTGGCTTTAGCTACAGTGTGCATATCCGCTACTGTATCCCCCACATATATAACCGGTTGTTTTTTGTTTTGGTCTTGTTTGGCAATTTCTAAAAGATTAATAGTAGCAAAAAGTCCTGTAGGGTCAGGTTTACCAGGCGCATCTTCCATGGCGATTAAAACTGGAGATTTTAAACCTAAGCGTCGCTCTAACACATAACTAGCAGATCCACGAGTTGCACCACTAAAAAATCCCCAGCTGATATTTGCCTGGGTCAGGGACTCTAAATAACTTGGTTCTAATAATAGGGGTTCATGACAAATATAACCATTCCAGTTTTCTGTGTCAGTACCGCGATAACGGGATTGAAAATAGGCAACAATGCTCTCATAATCTAATTGTAAGTCTTCCCTTTGCTGACCCTGACTGACAAAGTAACGGTAAATCAACTCTTGGGAACCCTCCCAATCATTGTTCCATATCCCCTCAGATTTGAGGTCGTCAATATCCGTGACCGTAGGACGATAGGCATAGTTAGTAAAATATTCTACTGTATCTGCCATAGCACGGCGGTAAGAACCACTCACATCCCGAATTACACCATCAATGTCAAAAACAATTATCATACTTAGGTCAAGAACTAAATAGAGCTAAATATATTAAATCAAATTCTAAGATTATTTGGTAACCCTTCACAACCGGGGATCTTTGTCAAGACCAGATATTTGGATGGAAACAAAAAATATTCAGTTGCACAAGCTCTGATATTATATGTATGTAGCCAGGCGAAAACTATAAAATTAAGGTGTGGAAACATGTTTAAAGTTTACCCCAAACAGCTATTAACCTACTACCTCCAGGAACAATTTAGGTACTACCATCTGGTTTTTCTAGGATTACTAGCATTATCAGGAGCATACTCAATCACCTACCTCATGGGGCAAAATCAAGTTAAAAGTTCATTGAATCCCCCATCTGTACAGGTAGCTAAAGTGGTAACGAACAGACCCAGTTCCATAAAGGTTGCCGTCGTGAAGATCAATAAACAAAAAGCAGTTAAATCTGTTTGGAACTTACCACAGGTACAACGGAAAGCCAAGGAGATTAAAACCCTTTCCCAAGGAACTATTGATGTGGGTGTAGTCGTTAGCAGCTATCCGAAAACTAGTCAACCATTTTACACCGTCAAAGTCCTAGAAAATCACCCTGACAGCACCACCAGTCCGGTTTATTGGTTTCGAGTTTCCAGCTCTAATGGTGCAATTCAACCCCTGGATTTAGTAAGTAATAAATACACAAATTTGACAAACTGGAATCCCGATGGTATTTAACCAACTAATTCCTAACCACTTTCAGCCTTTGAGTAATCATGGTAACACCATCATCGCGAACAATGACGGCGGAAATCCATTGATTTACTGGTTGTAAGGGAGCAGTGCCAGTTTTAAATAACCCCCCCGTACTAAGTAATTCCAAGTTTATTGGTGTAGGATTAAGATACTTATTAGGTTTGATAGTTTCTTCCATAGCGGTTCCCAGGAGGAAGTTATTACCTAATGGTTCCTTCACAATAGCATCAAAAGCATATTTCTCACCCACCTTTACTTGTTGTGGTAACCTAAATTCCACCTGGGGAGGTTTTTTGCCCGATGTCATTTGAGTTCGTTCTGACAAAATTTCTTGATGGGTAATTTGCGCACCTGTAATGTGCTGTCTTGAAGTGATAGCCGCATTTATGGCAAGAGGGCTAGTCTTGTCGGAGGATTGACCCGTAATCCGGGTTACAGTTTCCGCAATGATAGTCTTACCGTTTGACTTCCAGGATTGTAATTTTGTTTGATAGCTCAATTTTGGGTATCTTTGCCAAAAGGATTTTAAAGACTGCTCCATAGCTTGTCTGGTTAATCCATCCCCATGGCTAAATTTAGAACTATAAAATCCCATGACTCCCTTGATGTCACCACGACTGGAAGCAGCATCAATTTGAGCAATCAGCTTTTTCAGTTGGGGGGGTGCATTATCTGGAGTTACTGTTTGTGCGTATGCACAACTGTCTATGTCCAAACTCAACAGGAGTGAGAGGAAAGAAATACTAAAGAGTAGTTTTTGGTTTGGCTGCATGAATAAATCAATAAGTTCAAATAAGTTTAGTGAATTTAGTTAAGAATAGCTAACAAAAGCTACCACTAATAATAGTTTACTAAGTTCTCTACACAAGCTCAGGAATTTCTGATCCCCCGCTAGGATGGGAAAATTCTGTGTTAAATAACGGTAAATAACAGGATATATGGTGATCTATATTGTATCCCATTGTAGAATCCTATTATAGGACTCAATCAAAAAAAATGCAGTAACTACAAAACAATTTAAGGAATAAACGGTATAACGGTAATGGTAAACGGAAGGTTAAAACTATTAGTAGCTGCTAGTGGTACGGGTGGACATTTATTTCCAGCGATCGCCCTGGCCGAAAAATTGACGGAATATGATATCGAATGGTTAGGAGTACCCGATAGACTAGAAACCCAGCTAGTACCAAACCAATACCCCCTACATACTATCCCAGTGGAAGGTTTTCAGAAGGGTCTGAGTTTAGCTTCTTTAACTGTCATCTGGAAACTGGTTCGGTCCATTTTTCGGGTGAGACAGATTCTTCGTCAAGGTCGGTTTCAAGGAGTATTCACCACAGGTGGCTATATCGCCAGTCCAGCTATTATTGCAGCTCGTTCTTTGGGTTTACCAGTTATTTTTCATGAGTCCAATGCTCTACCTGGAAAGGTAACCCGATTTTTTGGTTCCTATTGCACTAGGGTGGCTATAGGATTTGACGTAACTACCAAATATTTACCCAATGCTAAAACTGTCTATGTTGGCACCCCCGTGCGATCGCAGTTTTTAAACCGAAAAACCAGTTCCCCACTAGAGTTACCCATACCCGATGAAGCACCCTTAATTGTAGTTTTTGGGGGTAGTCAGGGAGCGGTAGCGGTGAATCAATTGGTTAGACAAGCAGTAATTGCTTGGTGTAATGCGGGAGCTTATGTTGTCCACTTAACGGGAGATAGGGATCCTGATGCTAATAGTTTACAACACCCCCAATACATAGTTTTGCCCTTCTATGATAATATGGCAGGTTTGTTGGGTCGAGCTAATCTAGCCATTAGTCGCTCTGGAGCTGGGAGTTTGGCCGAGTTGGCAGTTTGTGGTACTCCTGCTATTTTAATTCCCTATCCCTTTGCAGCGGAAGATCATCAATCCTACAATGCTGCTGTTTTTACCAAGGCGGGTGCTGCTTTAACTTTTCAACAATCAAAACTGACAGCAAAAACTTTACAAAACCAAGTTTTAGAACTATTAAAGTCGCCAACAATCTTACAAGAAATGAGTCATAGCGCTCAAGCTATAGCTGTTGTCGATAGTGCTGAGCAATTGGCTGACCTGGTCAGACAGATTTTTAGTCCCAACCAACTCCAAGCCAAGAGTTCACAAAAACGAGAAATTTTCCACTGATTTTAACTCTTTACTTCCCGTCAAGTTTTAGATTAGAATGAGGGATTGCAAACCATAGCAAGTTATAGCCGGATTTTCCCCGGAGGTACGATTGACCAAATTTATCTTAAAAATTCTCTGGTTAGATGATAATGTAGCCTTAGCAGTGGATCAGGTTGTCGGTAAAGGTACTAGTCCCCTGACTAAATATTTCTTCTGGCCCCGTAATGATGCTTGGGAAGAACTCAAGAAGGAGTTGGAATCCAAACACTGGATCAGTGATCCTGATCGCGTGGAATTACTGAACAAGGCCACAGAGGTGATTAATTATTGGCAGGAAGAAGGTAAAAACCGCCCCATGTCTGAAGCACAGTTAAAGTTTCCTGAAGTTGCTTTCACTGGTAGCACTTGATTGCCACCAATTAAACCTGCATGATGGTTACTACCACCATGCAGTCTGTTGTTTATTTTAGCCTCATACCATACCACCAGCAGCTTGAAAACGAGCTCGAGCCCGTTTTAATGCTGCCCTAGCCTGTATTTGGGCTTGCCTGTCCCCTGCTGCAACCTGGTTAATTTTGCTCTGGGCTGCGTTAAACTCTGAACGAGCTTCCTCTAAATTAATAGTGTCACCACGTTGGGCTCCATTTACCAGGATGGTTACTTCATCTTCTTCAACTTCGGCAAAACCACCTAAAAGAGCTATGGACTGCCAGCTGGCATTTTTTTCTGCTCTCACACGCATTACCCCTGTATCCAATGCAGTTAACATGGGAGCGTGACCACTTAGCACACCTAATTGACCAGTAGTGCTAGGGAGAATTACCTCGTCAGCAGGGCCATCCCAGACGGTTTTGTCTGGAGAAATTACACGAATGGTTAATGTCATCTGTCTGTTTTCCTTGATTATTTCCAATTTGTCAGTCACTAGTCTCAAGAACTAGTGACAAGTGACAATGACTAACCCTTCAGTTTTTGAGCCTTGGCGATCGCTTCGTTGATATCACCGACCATGTAAAAAGCTTGTTCTGGTAGGTCATCCAACTCACCGGCGAGAATTTTTTGGAACCCTTTGATGGTTTCTTCCAACTTCACATACTTACCGGGGGATCCAGTAAATACCTCAGCTACAAAGAATGGTTGAGACAAGAAACGCTCAATCTTACGAGCGCGTGCTACGATTAGACGATCATCTTCTGATAACTCATCTAAACCTAGAATAGCAATAATATCTTGTAACTCTTTATATCGCTGTAGTGTAGACTGTACGGAACGAGCAATGTCATAATGCTCTTTACCAACAATACTGGGCTGTAACATTGTAGAAGTAGAACCCAGGGGATCCACTGCTGGATAAATACCTTTAGCTGCCAAACCACGGGATAATACTGTTGTACCATCCAGGTGAGCAAAGGTAGTAGCAGGTGCGGGATCGGTTAAGTCATCTGCAGGTACGTATACAGCCTGAATAGAAGTAATAGATCCTTCTGTGGTGGAGGTAATACGTTCCTGTAAAGCGCCTACGTCAGTACCCAGAGTGGGTTGATATCCCACAGCGGAGGGCATACGTCCTAGGAGAGCGGATACTTCAGAACCAGCTTGTACGAACCGGAAAATGTTGTCAACAAATAACAGTACGTCTTGCTTATTTACATCCCGGAAGTATTCTGCCATAGTCAAACCAGACAAACCAACCCGCATTCTAGCTCCAGGTGGTTCATTCATTTGCCCATAAACCAGGGCAATTTTAGACTCATTGAGGTTTTCTTTATTGATTACCCCAGATTCGATCATTTCGTTATAGAGGTCATTACCTTCGCGGGTGCGTTCACCTACACCAGCGAATACGGACACACCACCATGTTGAGTAGCGATGTTGTTAATCAACTCCATCATGATCACGGTTTTACCAACACCAGCTCCGCCAAAGAGACCGATTTTACCACCACGTCTGTAGGGGGTTAACAGGTCTACAACCTTGATACCGGTTTCAAACACAGAAGGTTTAGTTTCCAGATCTGTAAGTTTGGGGGATTCGCGGTGAATAGGTAAGGTTTCCTCATTGTTGACAGGACCTTGATTATCTACAGGTTCGCCTAAAACGTTGAAAATACGTCCTAAAGTAGCCTTACCTACAGGTACACTGATAGGTGCGCCCGTATCTACAACTTCCAACCCACGAACCAAACCATCAGTGGTACTCATAGCCACAGCTCGGACTTGGTTATCGCCTAAAAGTTGCTGTACTTCAACGGTGAGGTTGATTTCCTGTCCAGCTTCGTTAGTGCCGTTAATAGTCAAAGCGTTGTAGATTTGGGGGAGTTTACCGCCAGGGTATTTAACGTCTACAACCGGACCAATTACTTGGGTAATGTAACCTATGTTTGTTTTTTCTGCGGTGGTGACCATGCTGCGCCTAATAAATGAAGCTATTTTTGGTCAAGTTGGTCTTCAAAGACCACAAGATCAAGCAATATCATCTTTTAGGTTAGCACTTAACGATCCCATCTTTGCTCTAAATTCATCATTTGCCAAGAATTTCCTTTGGAGAAAATCTCTCCTTCTATTTCTTGGTCGCTATGGCCAATTTTACTCCTTCCACTTGTCTTATTTGATCCATTACCCCTACTACCTGCCCATGAGTGACGGATTTGTCTGCATTAATTACTACAATTAATGGCTGTGATGGTTTTCTTTGTGATTTTACTTCTTTTGATAACTGCTCTAAATTAATTTTTTGTTCATTCAAAAAAATCTGTCCCTGGGGATCAATTGTCACTGTTATTTGGGGAGGGGGACCAGCTTGGGTTGTTCCTGCTTGCGGCAAATTCACTGGTAAGCTATTGAAACGGGTCAAGTATAAAGATGACATGATAAAAAAAGTCAAGATTGCGAATATAACATCAATCATGGGCACAATATTAATTTGTGCTGGTATATCCGGTTCATCTGGTAGACGCATAGGATTTATCTCCCCGTTCATAACGACGACGGTATAATAGTTCTAGTTGTCCCCCGTATTCTTGTATTAAGGCTATTTGCCTTTGGTAAAGACCTCGAAAGGAATTGGCAAATAAGAGAGTGGAAATGGCTACAATGAGACCTGTAGCAGTAGAAACTAAGGCCTCGCTAATACCACCGGTAACACCCGCTGTTTGACTCCCTCCCACATTGCCAAGATTTAGAGAAGCAAAGGAATTAATCAGTCCCAGTACGGTTCCCAATAATCCTAGTAGGGGGGCCAAGGCAATAATGGTGTCAAAAACTGTGGTGAATCGTTTTAATAGGGGTATTTCCGCCTGAGCTTCAGTTTCCAAGGCCAAACGAAATTCCTCCGGGTTGGGTTCTTCTAGTTCTAAAGCAGTCAAAAAAATCCGGGCGATGGGTAAATCAGCATTCTTTTGCAGAACATCAATGGCATTAACTAAGTTATTTTGACGATATAGATTCAATACGTATTTAACTACTCTTTCCTGTCGCCTGGTAATTTTTGACCAGAACCAAATACGCTCAATAATTAGTCCTACGGCAATTATGGAAGACAATAGCAGTGGCCACATGACCACGCCACCAGCTATAAATAATTGTTTAATATCCATACTGATTCTTCATACCTTCGCTGAACACAAAAAATAATCTACCTCGTGCCATTTTCCTATATACCAACCATAAAAAGCAAACAAATCAACTATATGGTAATCTCCAGGTTAATTAATGGTTATTTTTTGTTTGATATATTAGAAATATAAATAAGAGATTAGATTACTCATGATCTGGCCGTTTAAACCCAAGTTTCGTAAACAAATCGCTCGCATTGAAATTACTGGTGCGATCGCCAGTGGCACAAGAAAGCGAGTATTGGAAGCCATAAAAACTGTAGAAGAGAGGAAATTCCCTGCCCTGTTGTTACGTATTGACAGTCCTGGTGGTACGGTAGGGGACTCTCAGGAGATCTATAGTGCCCTCAAGGAACTGGGCAAAAAAACTAAAATCGTCGCCAGTTTTGGCAATATATCGGCTTCAGGTGGGGTCTATATAGGCATGGGGGCGGAGCATATTATGGCCAATCCGGGAACAATTACAGGTAGTATAGGTGTAATCCTACGGGGAAACAATCTAGAACGCTTGTTAGAAAAAGTTGGTGTTTCTTTTAAAGTAATTAAGTCTGGGCCATACAAAGACATTTTATCCTTTGATAGAGAACTGACCCAACCAGAGGAAAATATCCTGCAAGAACTGATTGATGTCAGTTATCAGCAATTTATTCAAACAGTAGCTCAGGCGCGTGCCTTACCTATAGAAACTGTTAAGACCTTCGCTGACGGACGTATTTTTACAGGAGAGCAGGCCTTAAACTTGGGAGTTGTAGACCGTTTGGGAACAGAGGAAGATGCTCGACGTTGGACCACCGAATTGGTGGGACTTGATCCCCAAAAAACTCCCTGCTATACCTTAGAAGAGCGGAAACCATTATTGAGTCGAGTTCTACCAGGTAGTCGCTATCCCAAATCAAGTATTAGATCTGGAATTGATTGGCTGGAGTTTGAAATGTCTACAAGTGGGTTACCACTGTGGTTATATAGACCCTAAAAGGTTATGTCATTCGTCAATGGTCAGTCGTAAAAATTGGCAACTGACGACTGACCGCTGATAGTAATAACTGACAACCAGAAAAGGAGGAACTTGGAAGTGGAATGGCAAATGCGGGCAATTCGTGGCGCGACAACTGTTGGGGAAAATAGTATAGTGGCAATTACAGAAGCAGTAACGGAATTACTTAATGAGTTAGAAGACCGTAATCAACTGCGACCTACGGAAATTTTGAGTGTCACTTTCTCTGTTACCCGTGACTTGGATGCTATCTTTCCAGCAGCGATCGCTCGCAGTCGTCCTTTATGGGATAGCGTGGCCATGCTAGATGTTCAACAAATGTATGTGGAAGGAAGTTTGCAGCGCTGTATAAGGTTTTTAATTCATGCCTATTTACCCGCTTCTTCCCCCATACACCACGTGTATTTACGTCAAGCAGCTAAATTACGTCCCGATTGGGGATTTGTGGGAGTTCAATAATTTAACGGCTTGCCAGGTATTAACGTTTTGGGGCTGCAGCTACTATTAAACAATTTAAAACTAGTCGTGAATCGGTCTTTATTTCGCCTTTTGGTGAGTACTTATGCTTAAAAAATGCTGGTTTTTAGAGTAACAATGGAGGAAAAAAGATAATAAATTCTGAAATCTATATAAATTAATGCTTTCACCTACCCACTTTCGGCTACAAGACATTAGAATAATTCATTGAAAAGTCGAGCTGATCTGATGTACAGGGGTTGGGAGTGCAAATACTCTTAACGAACGATTTTTGTAATTCTACCGACAGAGATTTCCGTAAGGATGCGACCGGATTTCATCTTGCAGCAA
Organism: Cylindrospermopsis sp. CR12; assembly: GCF_001432185.1. Taxonomy (NCBI): domain Bacteria; kingdom Bacillati; phylum Cyanobacteriota; class Cyanophyceae; order Nostocales; family Aphanizomenonaceae; genus Cylindrospermopsis; species Cylindrospermopsis sp. CR12. The sequence goes on from NZ_LMVE01000086.1 coordinate 127,846, forward strand.
ATCTCAAGTAAACCTCAAGGAGTTTGATATGAACAAAGGTGAATTAGTAGATGCAGTGGCCGAAAAAGCCAATGTGACCAAAAAACAAGCGGATGCTGTCCTCAGTGCTGCCATTGACACTATTGTTGAAGCGGTTGCTTCAGGTGATAAGGTTACCTTGGTTGGTTTTGGTTCTTTTGAATCACGGGACCGTAAAGCTCGTGAAGGTCGTAACCCTAAAACTAATGAAAAAATGGAAATACCAGCTACGAGGGTTCCTGCTTTCTCCGCTGGGAAACTATTTAGAGAAAAGGTAGCACCCCCAAAAGAGTAGTTTCAGTTCTAGGAAGTGCAGTTTTGATGCAACACAAAGCACATGGGGGAAATCTAGCTTGGGCGGCGGCATTAGCTGGCTGTCCCCCAGAGGCTATTGTGGACTTTTCTGCTAGTATTAGCCCCTTGGGACCGCCTAAAACCGTAATTCATGCGATCGCCTCCCAATTGGCTAGTCTAAAACATTATCCCGACCCAGATTACATGGAGCTGAAACTGGCTCTGGGTCGTTTCCATGAACTACCACCGGAGTGGATTTTACCGGGTAATGGTTCGGCTGAATTACTAACCTTACTGGGTAGGGAACTGGCACAACTAAGAGCAACTATATTAGTAACTCCGGCTTTTGGCGATTATTACCGCACCCTGGCGGCCCATAATGCCAAAGTGTTGGAGTTTCCTATGGATTTAAGTTGGGAGAGGGGGTTACCCCCCTTTTTATCTTCTGGTGTGTGTGTTTCTGGATTAGGGGAATATGGATTGTTGCTGAATAATCCCCACAATCCAACGGGTAGGTTATTTTTACGGGAGGAAATTTTACCCTACTTACAGGATTTTGCCCTGGTGGTGGTAGATGAAGCGTTTATGGATTTTCTCACCCCCGAACAGGAGCAAAGTTTGATAGGGTTAGTTCAGGAGTATAGGAATTTGGTCATATTGCGATCGCTGACTAAGTTCTACAGTTTGCCAGGTCTGAGATTAGGCTATGCTATAGCTGCACCTGACTTGCTACAAAAATGGCAGTGTTGGCGAGATCCCTGGCCCGTAAACAATTTGGCTGTATGTGCTGCTATAGCTGCACTTCAAGATCGGGAATTTCAACATCAAACCTGGACCTGGTTACCTCAAGCCAGAAATCAACTTGTACAAGGTTTATCTAGTTTACCTGCTCTTAAACCTTTGCCGGGTGCTGTTAACTATTTATTGGTAGAGTCCCAAATTTCCACTTCTTGGTTACAAGAACAGCTACTAGTAAAACATCAAATCCTCATTCGTGACTGTTTGAGTTTTAAGGAACTAGGCGATCGCTATTTTCGTGTTGCTGTGCGCTCCATACCAGATAATCAAGGTTTAATTACTGCTCTGGAATCCATAACCCAAAATCATCTATGAAACTGGACTATGATATAATAATCATTGGTGATAGTATAGCGGGATATGAAGCTGCTTTATATGCAGCTCAACTACATGCGAAAGTAGCTTTAGTAAAGTCCCAACCTACTTATCAACTAAACTATGTTTACCCATTGAGGGAACTGAGCAGGATCTCTTATCAGTACTTGGAAATGATGGGTTTAGGCATTTGTGCCGATCAACCTCCTAGTACGCAGGTACTAAAGCAGCTGCAACAGCCAGAAAGATGTTTAATTTCTTCTTACCAGCGGGCAATATTTTATGCCCAAGGTATGGAGTCCCAGTTTAACTTAATAAATTCTCTGGATAATTTAGCTACTCAGGGAGTAGATATAATTATTGGTAGGGGGGAGTTTGTCAATTCTAGAAAACCCAGTTTTAGAGTTCAAGGTCGAACTTTAAGGGGGAGTAGATACTTACTGGCCTGTGGTTCGGTGACTAAAATTCCCCACATAGAAAATCTCGCCACCACTGGTTATGTTACCCTAACCAATATTTGGCATTACCTAGTTAGCACCAATCTACCTAAACACTGGGTAATTATTGGTGGTTTACCCCAAAGTATAGAAATCGCTCAAACCCTAGCTCATTTAGGTTGCCATATAGATTTAGTCCTCAACCATCCCACGGTTTTATCCCATTTGGAGCCAGAAATAGTTGAATTACTCATCGCCCAACTAGAAGCTGAAGGGGTAAGTATTTTCCGAGAACAACCGGTCACCCAAACAACAAAAATTAAAGGTCAAAAATGGGTACAACTAAAAGACCAAGCTATAGAAACTGACGAAATTTTAATAGCTAATCACCAACAACCCAAAATAGAGAACCTGAACTTAGCCAGTCCGAGAATTAAATCCTCAAGCGATCGCCTGATCACCAACGACAAACTACAAACCACCAATCCCAATATTTACGCCTGTGGAGATATTATAGGTGGTTATGATATGGAGAACATTGCCAAATACGAGGCAAAAATAGCTGTGAAAAACGCCCTATTTTTTCCCAGACATAGGGTCAACTACAGTGCCATTCCTTGGATAATATCTACCCAACCCATAGTAGCACGGGTAGGAATCACCGAATTACAGGCCAAAAAAACATATAATAAAAATCGAGTTCTAGTTTTTAAAAACTACTTTAAGACCACAACAGCAGGTCAAATTAAGAATGAGACCACAGGTATTTGCAAACTAATTGTTTTAGAAAACGGCAAAATTTTAGGGTGTAGTATATTTGGTCAAGAAGCAGAAGAAATAATCAACCTCATTGGCCTAGCAATAGCTCAAAACTTGAAAATTGATAACTTAGAAAATTTAGCCGTCGTCTACCCTAGCTGCTCAGAAATTCTCACCCAAACCGCTAGGGAATGGAGCACCAACAAACTGCACAAAAACCACCTGTTACAAGAGTTCTTGCAGAGTTTTTTACATTTTCGCCGGGAATGGAAGTTTTAACCTCCATCCCAGCAAAAATATGCCCCTAATATCTAACGAATATACTCCTTGAGAACACTGTTCCGATTGGGATGACGCAGTTTCCGCAGAGCCTTGGCCTCGATTTGTCGAATCCTTTCCCGGGTAACATTAAAAATCTGACCGATTTCCTCCAGGGTTTTCATCCGACCATCATCCAAACCATAGCGCAGTCTCAAAACATCCCTTTCTCGGGGACCCAAACTATCTAAAACTCTTTCTAGGTCTTCCCTAAGAAGACTTTTAGAAACCTGATCCTCAGGTGTTTCACCATCAGATTCAATAAAATCTCCTAAACGGGAATCCTCCTCCTTACCAATAGGTGTTTCCAAAGAAATAGGCAATTGAGCTGATTTAGCAATAAACCTCAGTTTTTCAATGGTCATTTCCATGCGGGTCGCAATTTCTTCCTCCGTGGGTTTGCGTCCCATTTCTTGAGATAAAAGTTTGGTAGTTTTCTTAATCCGTGATATAGTTTCGTAAAGGTGAACGGGTAAACGAATGGTTCGAGACTGATCAGCTATTGCCCTTGTAATTGCTTGACGGATCCACCAAGTTGCATAAGTAGAAAACTTATAGCCCTTTTCATGGTCAAATTTTTCGGCGGCCCGGATCAGACCTAGACTTCCCTCCTGAATTAAGTCCTGGAATGACAAACCCCGATTCATATATTTTTTGGCAATGGAAACCACTAACCTTAGGTTGGATTGTACCATTTTATCCTTCGCCCTGCGCCCCACGTGAAGACGATAGCGGAAGGTTGGTAAGGGCAATTTTACCGCCTCGGCCCATTCCCTAAATTCCGGTTCCCTTTCTAGCTGTTCGTATAAATCATCTCTAACTCTTTCTAGCTCCAGCAAATCAGCTATTTTTCGTGCCAACTCAATTTCTTCATCCGCCCGTAATAGTCTAATTCGACCAATCTCTTGCAGGTAAAGACGAATTGAGTCCTCAGTAAATGGCTTCTTCTTAGTCTGTGTGCGACGACGCGATTTAGCGGCTTTTCCAGACTTTGCGTCGTCCTCATCAGTCTGAGGCTCTAAAAAATCATCAATATCCCCGTCATCAACTAGCAGTAAGTCCTCTTCCTCCTCGATTAATAAGAGTTCTTCTTCTATCTCGGGCGGATTTATCATTTCTAGCTCAGGCTGATAAATGCTATCGAGTACGTTGTTAGCCTGGTTCATGCCGCGTTCCTCATGCTCCTTGCAGAATCAATTTATGGAGTTAAATACCCAAGGGGTTTTCACTTTTTTTGCCTTTTGTCAAGGCATTATTTTAACTTTTGACGGATCCACTGATGTTTTGCTGAAGATAGTTCAGTAACACTCCTGATTCTCGTCATTATCCACACACAATTCCCAGTTGACCCCGTCCCCACCTCATAAATATGACTGGTGACAGATTTATTTTGTCAACTCTTTTCTAATTGTAACCTCTTTCACAGAAATTGCACTTTTTTTGTGTATTAACCATGAACTCATTTCCTCATGGAAGGCCACCTTTATCAAAAAGACATTAAAACAGGTAGTCACACCATTAAATCTTATTGAAAACTTTTTGCTTGATCAGTGGCATTCTAATTAAAATGAAAGGAGAAAGGGCCAGAATTATTAGAATCAAAAGTCCAGCTTTGGTCAGAACGCCAACGGGGTTGAGCTAGACAGGCGTTCTGGTTCACCCACCCTTACGGGGGGACAGGTCTTGAGTTCATTTTTTTTTCAGCCTTATTAACACATTAGCGCAATGTGGAAATTTCAACCCTATGCAGCTTGACAAACTGTTCCTATTGTATAGGATGATATTTCTGTCTGTTGCTATCTTTCTTTGGAGGACTAGATATCTAAGTCTGTTAGGTTTAGCTTAGAACCATAAGTTTCAATAAACTCCCTCCTAGGAGCAACCCGATCGCCCATTAATATGGTAAATATTCTGTCAGCTTCTGCTGCATCCTCTATTTCCACCTGTTTCAGGGTTCTGGTTTCAGGGTTCATGGTGGTAGTCCACAGTTGTTCTGGCATCATTTCACCCAACCCTTTGAATCGCTGAATTGTGTAATTAGCGTTTCCTGGTAAGGTACTGATGTGTTGTTGTAGTTCTCGATCGCTGTAACAGTAATGATAGTTCTTTCCTCTCTCTACTTTGTACAGTGGTGGACAGGCAATGTAGATGAATCCCTGTTCAATTAATGATCTTTGGTATCTATAGAAAAATGTCAGCAGCAAGGTACGAATGTGGGCCCCATCCACGTCCGCATCTGTCATGATGACTACCCGATGATACCGCAATTGTGAAGCGTCAAACTCTTCACCTTTCACCCCTAGGCCTAAAGCGGTAATTAATGATTGTACCTCATTATTTTTATAAATTTTCGCATCATCGGTTTTTTCTATATTCAAAATTTTACCCCGTAGAGGCAAAATTGCCTGAGTCCGGCGATCGCGTCCTTGTTTGGCACTATTATGGACAAAAACTCCTGCTGTTAAGGCAAAGTTATGGGTATGGGGAACTTCTAAATCATAAACATCAAATTTTTCCGCTAAACTTTCCACACTTACCACCCGGTGGTTATAGGTGGTGACAGCACTCCGCATTACAGCAGGTATAGACTGGTCATAATAGGGCATTAAAGAATCCTGTGGAGTGAGCAAACCAGCAGCTTGGTAATTTCCATCCCGCAACATAAATAAATGGTCAGGAGTGCAAATCAAAACCTGGTCATTATCCAAAGTTACCCTAACTACCTCAGCATTGGTTTTGGTTGTGCGGACATGAAGAATTTTTTCTATCCCCACCTCACCATTTTCCTGTATGGTATAACAATAGTTTTGTTTACCTGCTGCTTGTTCAGCTATCAAATCCGTAAAAGTAAGATTACGTCCATCCGTGAGGGAAACTAAAGTATTCCCCACAAAACAACCACCCGCACTATCCCCTTCCACAATAAATATTTCCGACTCAGCAGGGTCGCGGGAACTGCAATCAGCTAATTTACCTGGTAAAGGGGAAGATTCCAAAACAGACTTTCTGCGAACCAGCTCCCTTGCATGTCTAGCTGCTTCTGCGGCTTTAAAAGCCTGGATAGCCTTATCCAAAATAGAGTCAGCAATACCAGGGTGAAATTCTAGATATTCCGTCAGCACTTCTCCCACCAGAGAATCCACAATGCCACGCACTTCCATATTACCCAACTTAGTTTTGGTTTGTCCCTCAAACTCCGGATCAGGAACCTTCACGGAAATAACTGCGGTTAAACCTTCCCTCACATGTTCCCCACTGAGATTGGATTCACTCTCCTTAATTTTATTGCGTTTGCGGGCGATAGAATTCAAAGTTCTTGTGAGAACAGTCTTTAAACCTTCTAAATGAGTACCACCATCAATAGTGCGAATATTGTTAGCAAAACCTAAAACATTATCAGTATAAGCATCTGTACACCATTGTAAAGCCACCTCCACTTGAACATTATTGCGCTCACCTTGGACGTAGATAATTTCCTCATGTAAAGCCTGCTTATCTCGATTTATGTAGGATACATATTCCTTAATTCCCCCCTTATACTCATAAGTTTCTACTTTAGGGGTATCAGTTTTGAGGAGTTCCAAACGATGATCAGTAAAACTAATTTTCACCCCTGCATTGAGATAAGCCAACTCTCGGAGACGACCGGCCAGAGTAATATAATCAAATTCAATACCAGTAGTAAAAATTTGGACATCTGGTTTAAACTTTACGGATGTGCCAGTACGGGAATGTTGGTCTGGTTCTACCTGCAATTCAGTTGTAGGTGCACCTCGTTCATAACGTTGAGTATGAACCTTATGCTCTCGCCAAACCGTAATATCAACTACTTCCGATAGAGCATTAACCACAGACACACCCACACCGTGTAAACCCCCAGAAACCTTGTAACCACCGCCTCCAAATTTACCACCAGCGTGGAGTACAGTTAACACAGTTTCCAGAGCGGACTTACCGGTTTTAGGGTGAATATCAGTGGGAATACCTCGACCATCATCAGTCACCGTACAGGAACCATCAGCATTGAGTTCTACATCTACATGGGTACAGTAACCCGCCAAAGCCTCATCAACAGAGTTATCAACTACCTCATAAACTAGATGGTGCAGTCCTCGCGGTCCGGTAGAGCCAATATACATACCCGGTCGTTTGCGGACGGCTTCCAGACCTTCCAGAACTTGAATCTGATCGGCACTGTAACTGCTCGTCATGAAAATTCTCCTGATTTAAAGGGCGTTAATTCGCTAGAAACATAAAAAAGTAAAATCACCCCAGAATTATAGCACTAAAGCCTTGGTGTCGTGTTTAGCACCATTTAGTGATAAATTGATATGAGAGGGGGGGATGAGGTAAATGAGTAAATCAAGATGGATCAATCAATTAGGTTAGATAGGGCTGTTAAGCTCATAGTGATTTGTGGTGCAACAGCAACGGGGAAATCTGGACTGGGGGTGAGTTTAGCACAAAGACTTGGTTGTGTCATTCTAGGTGCTGATTCCCGTCAGGTGTACCGTGAATTTAATATTGGAACAGCCAAGCCAACGGAGGAAGAACGGGGGTTAGTGCCCCATTATCTCATAGATATATGTGAACCAACAGAAACCTTAACAGTAGCAGATTATCAAGAACAGGCCCAACGGTTAATTGATAATTTGCCAGTTTCACCATTATTTTTAGTTGGTGGTACAGGTTTATATATTCGGGCTATTGTCCAAGGCATGAAAATTCCCAGAGTATCTCCACATCCCCAATTGCGCTCCCAATTGGAGTCATTAGGTCAACATCAACTTTATCAGATGTTGCAACAGGTTGATGCAGTTGCTGCAAGAAAAATTCACTCCCATGATTTAGTCAGGACTTTAAGGGCGTTAGAGGTGTATTATGTCACAGGTTTTCCCATATCTGAACAGCAGGGAGAGAGACCACCCACCTACCCAATTTTACAACTTTATTTAGATTGTGAACCAGATGTTTTGGATTTGAGAATTTATGGGAGGACAAAGCAAATGATTAAAGATGGTTTGGTAGAGGAGGTGGAGTATCTATGTCAAAGGTATGGTGTGGATTTACCTTTATTAAATACATTGGGATACGCAGAGATTAAGCAATATTTAGCTGGAGAGATTAGTTTAGAAGCGGCAATAGATTTAATTGCTTTACACACCAGGCAATTTGCCAAGCGCCAGCGAACTTGGTTTAGACAGTCCTCGAATTTGGAATACTTTAATATTAATAGTCCGGACTTATTAAGTAGTATTTGCAAGAGGGTAGACGACTTCCTTTGGGGTCATAGCAGCTAGGTTGGATTGTTTGATAGAATGTATCTTAGATTGTTAATTTTAATGTGCGATCGCCCTGTCTAGTTAAAATTTTGTGTTGACTTAACGAAAAAATTATGGTACAGTACCTATCGGTATCTGTATTTCATCTGCACCGGTTTTAGACTATGACCATATCTATAAGAGAAAAACAACCCAAACCCAATCTGAGCTTGCAATTGCAACGCTTTTGGGAAATTCTATATGTTTTGGTGGTGCGGACTTTGAAGGTAAGATATCGGGGTTCGATTTTGGGTGTTTATTGGTCATTGCTAAACCCATTAATCATGACAAGTCTATACACAGCCATTTTCGGTGCTACTTTTTCTTCCTACTACAATAATTCCATTACGAATTATGTGCTGGCGGCATTTACGGGACTGGTGGTGATAAATTTCTTTTCAGCATCCACGACCCAGTGTCTTTTTAGCGTAGTAGAGAACTCATCACTGTTAAATAAAATCCGTTTGCCTGTGAGTGTTTTCCCGGTTTCTATGGTAGCTTCGAACATATTCCAGTTTTCCGTTGGAACCTTTCCTTTATTAGCAGTGATGACTCTGCTTAATACCAGGAATGTAGTCAATGTGTTAGCAATGGTGTTCCCTTTATTTGCACTAGTATTAGTCTGTATGGGAGTTGGATTTTTAGTTAGTACGTTGTATGTTTTTTTTAGGGACTTACACTACTTTTATGAGTTAGTTGTGTTTGTGCTTTGGATCAGTAGCCCCGTGTTTTATCCAGCAGCTATTGTGCCACCACAGGTTAGACCTTTTCTTGGTTTAAATCCCCTATCACCAATTATTGAGAGCTTGCGCCAGATTACATTGTCGGGGTCACCTCCAGATTTAGGGTTGATATGGGGAGCATTGTTGAGTGGAATGATTATTTTGTCATTTGGATGGACTTGTTTTCATCTGTGGCGTCATCAATTTATGGATTTGCTATAGGACACAGTTGTTTAACGCAAATGGGTGTCAGCTTAGAGTAATCAAAATTACATTTATGATGGTGTCGTGTTTACGGTTTATAGTGTAGTATTTTAGATGTTACCAAATATCCTGTCATGATGTTATCCCATATGGTATGAAGACTAAATAGTCAATTAATTTTTAAATGAGGAACAGAAATCGTTATAGATATAAGATAGTTCCGATCAGATCAATTGAATGGTATAGATAAAACATACACCCCCCTTAGACAAAAATGATCATGACTAAACAGGTAGAATCAAAAGAATCAAATTTTTATACAGCGTCTTCGGAAAAAAAGAAAATTAACATTCAAAATATTATTTTTCCCAAGCTAGACATTTGTACCGTGGAGGAGTTGTTTTTCAGAGGGGATGATGGAGTGCTATTTGACTACCAAAATCGAACTCTAGGGATAAAAAAGGACACCGTAGTTAGCTTCAACACATACTTTAACGGTTTTTTTGCAAATAAGTGGAAAAGCTACACTTCTATTACAAATATTGGTGTTTGTCTTTCTCTACAGGGATCTTTCAATATACACATTTACAGTGTAGATTCATTTGTTCAGTCGCGCACTATAGTAATGCAGAAAACTGTCAAGAATGCGCACTTTGACTCTCCAATTGTCTTGGAAAACTTCGATATATATCCCTACAATGGGATGATATATATCGAAGTACAAGCATTGAGTAATAATTGCCAGATGGAGGGAGGCTTTTTTTACTCGTATGTACAAGAGATAAAAGATATAAGACTAGGGATAGTAATATGTACATACAAAAGAGAAACCTATGTTCGCAAGAACATTGATCTACTAGAAAAAAATTTGTTAAGCAGAGACGAATATCGAGATAAGTTAAAAATTTTTGTTATTGATAATGGGAAAACCTTAAGTTCCTTTGATAATCCATTGATTGAGATAATTCCTAATAAAAACGCGGGAGGGAGTGGTGGTTTTGCAAGGGGAATGATAGAAGTAGCAAATCATCATAGGGGATTTTCGCACATTCTACTGATGGATGATGATGTGCTATTCGATCCAGAAGTAATTTTGAGATTGTCGAATTTTCTTAGTGTGATCAATCAAGATGATATTTGTGTTGGTGGTGATATGCTAAGACTAGATAAAAAACACATCCAGCATGAAAGAGGTGGATACTGGAACAAACTTAGAGGTTGTACACCTGTAAAATATAACCTTGACTTAACTGTTTTGGAAAATATATTGTTTAATGAAATAGAGGAATATTGTGAGTACAATGCCTGGTGGTTATATTGTTTTCCTGTTGACAGTATTAAAAAGATTGGACTTCCCTATCCATTTTTTATAAGACTTGACGATGTTGAATTTAGTAAAAGAATAAACAACAAAATTATTGCATTAAATGGAATATGCGTTTGGCATGAACAATTTGAAAATAAGCATAGTCCAGTCACAGAGTACTACAATATAAGAAATGGGTTAATTTTCAACAGTCTATACTACGAAAAAAATGCTAGCATTTTTTCCCATCTTAGTTGGTTCTTACTTCCAACAATTAGACATCTTTTTTGTTACAGATATGAGACAGCAGAATATGTTTTGCAAGCTGCTTCAGATTTTTTGTGTGGTCCTGAAAATTTATTTTCTCAAAATCCCCAACAAAACCATAGTAAGCTTTCATTATGTGCTGAAAAAACAAGGAGGAATAAAAATGGCGTCAGTCCATTTATAATGAAAAAGTATATGGAGAGTATTAATGAAAATGAAAACTTATTACACAGGATTTGGAGAGTTTTCACCCTAAACGGTCACATACTACCTCGTTCATTTTTCTGGGATGATAGAAACCTGACTGATAAGGGATATAAAGTAGTAAGTTCATATGGTAGCAAACCTCTAAATGTTTTCAGGGCAAAGACAATAATATACTACAACATAGAAACCCAAGAGAGTTTTGCAGTTCAATTTTCCAGAACTCGTTTCTTTAGAATCCTATTCCACAGCATTTACTTAGGAATCTTAATGCTGTTAAAATATGGGAGGTTGGCTAAGCTTTACAAGACCACGCTTGGTAAGTTTACGAGTCAGTCCTTTTGGGAAGAGTATTTAGAGCTTAAAAAACAATTTTGAAAAATAATGCTAAGTAGTATGTTTGACTTTTTAATTGTTGGAGCTGGTTTTGCCGGTTGTACTTTAGCTAACTGCATAGCTACACATTTAGACAAAAAAGTACTAGTTATAGATACACGGAGTCACATTGGTGGTAACGCTTACGATTGCTATGATAAAGCGGGTATTTTAATTCATCGATACGGGTCGCATATATTTCATACGAATAGCAAAAAAATCATTGACTACCTTTCTCGGTTTACAGAATGGCGAGTTTATCAACATGAAGTTTTAGCAAGGGTTGATGGCGAACTTTATCCAATTCCTATCAACCTGAATACCATTAACAAGCTGTATGGATTTAATTTTAACAGTCAGCAACTATCAGATTTTTATGAACAAATCAGAGAGAGATACGAGCGGATTGAAAACTCAGAACAAGCTGTAGTTGGTAAAGTAGGAACTGACTTATATGAAAGGTTCTTCAAGAATTACACCTATAAACAGTGGAATCTTTGGCCTCACGAATTGGATGCTTCAGTATGTGCGCGTATTCCAGTCAGAACCAATAAGGATAATAGATATTTTGCTGATAAGTATCAAATGATGCCTGTCGATGGTTACACGAAGATGTTTGAAAGGATGTTAGACAATCCTAATATTAAATTTATGCTCAATACCAGTTTTCAAGAAGTTGAGAAATGGCTAAAATTTGACCACCTAATATACACTGGCCCTATTGATCAGTTTTTTGACTACAAATTTGGTAGATTGCCTTATAGGTCACTGAAGTTTCAATTTGAAACTCACGATATTGAATATTTTCAGCCAGTAGCTGTTGTGAACTATCCTAACGATTATGATTTTACTCGCATAGTTGAATCCAAACATATAACTGGACAAAAACACAGTAAAACCACAATTTACTATGAATTCCCACAATCTGAAGGGGATCCCTACTATCCTGTACCCCGTCCGGAAAACCGTGAGTTGTTTCAAAAGTATAAAGATGAAGCTGACAAACTGCAAACAGTAACATTTGTTGGGAGACTAGCACAATATCAATATTACAATATGGATCAAGTCGTTGCTGCTGCTTTAACGGTGTTTGAAAATAGAATTAGTAAATTATACTAATTGCATGTGTGAATTGAATAACTAGACATATATCACGTTTACATTTATTGCATTTCTAAACCATGAGTATCAAGCAAGTAGCCATCATTGTCGTCACCTGGAATAAAATAAGGGATGTTTCTTTTTTGATAGAGGATATAAAGAAGCTAGATTTGAATGAAATAAGTATTAATGTTTTCGTTGTTGACAATAATTCAAGTGATGGTACAGAAACACATTTAAACAAATACTACTCCTTTGTTAAGGTTCTGCAAACAGGCGATAATTTGGGAGGTTCTGGAGGTTTTTCTTATGGTATGGACTACGTAAAAGAATTAGAATACGACTATGTTTGGTTGCTAGATAATGATGTTAGATTGGATACCCAATCTTTGCTTAATTTGGTAGATACCTTGAACAATTACCCTGATATTGGTTTAGTTGGGTCTCAAATAAGGAAGTTAGATCAACCGAACATTATTCAAGACCTAGGTATGTTCATATACTATAAAAAAGCACATGTCAAAGGAAACTTTAGCGATAACACTATTGAATCAGCTATTAATAATTTAAGTCATTTAAATTCCCAAACTGGTTATATTGATGTTGACTTCTGTTCTGCTGCATCCTTACTAGTTCGTAAAGAAGTTATTCAGCAGATAGGAGTATTTGAAGACTACTTCTTGCATTTTGACGACACCGAGTGGTGTTTGAGAGCGAAAAAAGTTGGCTGGTCAGTTGTAGTTAATCCGTCATCTATTGTTTGGCATTCCTCACCCGATTTTAAGCAGCGTCCCTGGATTAGTTATTATGATGAGCGGAATTTGTGTTACTGTTGGCAAAAATACTTTCCGGATCTTTTATTGAAGAGAATCAGGGTTTTGCTTCCAAAGTTAATCTACTATTCTATAACAGGTCGTTTTTTCTGGGTTAGCACTCACTTAATGGGACTAGATGATTTTATTTCTGGTATCAAGGGTAGGATGCCAGCACCTCTACCATATAAACAATTATCAATAGAGGAAGTACTTGACAATAATTTAAGGGTTACAGTCCAAGCTAGTCTTTATCAAGATCAGTTTGAGTCTCAAATTTTGGATCAAATAAACTCATTAATTGATAAGGAAAGATTTACTGTTTTTAACAAAAACAAAAGTTTATTATACACCAGTTATATGTGGCTTCTGTCTTGCTTTCATAAGTCATTTGATTTAGCTCTTGTTAGCTGTTACCAAACAGAAGTTTGGCAATTTAATCTAGCCAGAAAGGTCTATTTTTTCACAGGATCAGGCTACGTTTTGGTGAATACTAGTATTATTAACTTAGCCAGAGCAGCAATAACAACATTTTTGAGGTTACTTAAGATTTATTGGCAAATACATAAATTAACTAGTAAGAAATCAATTATGTTAGATTTGAATAGGATAATGTAATACAGGACCTATAAATTTGAGTATTTTACCTAGAAAATAAATCCCAAAGTGATGAGCATAACTGTATCAATTATCCTAGTCAATTATAATGGAGCAGATGTTTTAGTGGATTGTTTAAAATCCATCAACAAATTTGTTCCTGGGTATAATTGCGAAGTTATAGTAGTGGATAACGCTTCTCAAGACAACAGCATAGACATTATTGAAAATAAATTTCCCAATGTCCAGCTGATAAAACTAACAAAAAATGTTGGTTTTGGAGCTGGAAACAATGCTGGAGCAAAGGTAGCTAAGGGTGAATTCCTATTTTTATTGAATACCGATACTATAATCACCAGTAATATTCTTCCCCATTTGGTGGACCTAATGGAAAAAAATCCAACTGTGGGAATTATTGGGCCTAAACTTTTGTTCCCAGACGGTAGGTTTCAAATCTCGTTTTCACCTAAAATTAGTATTAAAGGTGAGTTGGAAGCTAGAAAGTTACACAGATATGCCGAATCTCGAACCAAATTAGCTCTACTAGAAAATAATTTTCAAGAGATACAGGAAGTAGATATTGTTGTTGGAGCAGCATTTTTTATTCGCGGGGACTTGTTTCGGACATTAGGTGGTTTTGACGAAAAATTTTTCATGTACTTTGAAGAGTCTGATTTATGTCAAAGGGCTAAAAATATAGGATATCAAATCTTATATACCCCTAAAATATCTCTAATTCATATTCGAGGATATTCGACAAGTAAGCTCGCCAATCCAATGGCCGTAGAATATAGACGCAGCCAATTGTACTACTACCAAAAACATCGTCCTCTGTGGGAAAGATTGACTTTGCGAATCTATCTTTTGATAAGTTTCTTATATAAATTTACAATAACATCCAATCCTTATTGTTGGCAAATTATTATCCTAGTCTTGAAACCTAAGTAATGATTACTGCGACTACAAATGATAGCAAGAAAAAACTGAATTGGCAATCTTATACTAATAATTTAGGACCATCAAAATTTAAGTTAGTATATGTATACTATTTACACAGGTCATCAATTCCAGAATGAACACACGTCCAAATTCATCCCAATTACTGATCAACCTATCGGTTATTCTCCCCCAGCCAACTGGTATTAGTAACTATGCTCTAAACCTCATTCCCTATTTAAAAACACTCCAACCGACCCTGCTCACACCTAAAAACTACCCCAATTTTAACTGTTACCCTGTTCCCCCTAATCTCACCCCTGCACAGGGAATAAAAGGACATTTAAACCGTCTAATTTGGACCCAATGGCAACTGCCAAAAATCTATGACCAGCTGAAATCGCAACTTCTCTTCTCTCCCATTCCTGAAACACCTATCTATACTAAATGTCACTCCATTGTCATGGGACATGACATGATACCCCTACGTTTTCCTCAACCCTTTTCTCCCCTGACTCTCTATCACCGTTACTATACTCCCCAGGTTTTTAAGCAAGCTCAACATATTATTTGTAATTCTCAAGCTACTGCTGATGATATCATGGAATTTCATCAAGTACCCGGTAGCAAAATAACACCTATTCCTTTAGCTTGTGACTCTTCCCACTTCCAGTTTCTTAACCTCCCAACTCGTAACTATTTTTTATATATTGGTCGTCAGCATCCATATAAAAATCTTCGGCGTCTAATCGTTGCATTCTCCACCATACCCCATAGAAATGATTATGAACTCTGGTTAGTTGGCCCTACAGATAAACGTTACACTCCCTTGTTACAAACCCAAATTCAAACATTGGGAATAGATCATTTAGTTAAATTTCTTAATTACTTACCATATAAAGAATTACCAATTATTATTAATCAAGCCCTGGCTTTAGTCTTTCCCAGTTTATGGGAAGGTTTTGGGTTACCCGTATTGGAAGCCATGGCCTGTGGTACTCCTGTTATTACTTCTAATATTTCTTCTCTCCCAGAAGTAACAGGAGATGCGGCTATTCTAATTAATCCCTATGATCCACAGGAAATAGCCACAGCAATGACAACTATTATTTATGATTCTGATTGTAGAAAACAGCTTTCAAAATTGGGGATTAAGCGAGCAAGTGAATTTAGTTGGCAAAAAACTGGAATGGCAACGGTGGAAGTTTTTAAAAACTATATTTAGAACTTGCTGAATATTACTGAAAGCACTGCTAGAAAAAGGTTTTGGGCTTTTTGTCTTCAAAAAAGAGCAACGAATAAACGTTGAAACGGAGTCTTTTGCCACACTTGCTGCTTTAGTAACTGTAACTTTACCATTTATGGTGGTATATACCCTAAAGTATTTTGTCAATGCGAGTAAACTTTCGGATCATTTTTCAGTTAGAACACTCTTAAAGCTTATATCTTCTTGAGGAGTCCTCATTATCTATGGAGTGTAGTCTTGTAGTTTTAGCTACACTTTAAATTGAGAATTGCTGAAATATAACCTTCCGGTGTGATAAATTGATATACTAGCGTAGTGGATTTCTGTAACTTAACGGGCGTTGCATAATAGAGGTATGAATTGAGGTAATCTACTGTGCATTGTCCAAACTGCGGGTCTTCCAAAATCAGAAAGAATGGCAAACGTCGAGGTAAACAAAATCACATTTGTGTTGATTGTGGTCGTCAATTTATCGATGTCTATAGTCCACCTAAAAGCTATTCAGAAGAAGTTAAACA
>NZ_LMVE01000087.1:0-1962 GCF_001432185.1 Cylindrospermopsis sp. CR12
TTACCACTTGATAATTATCTAAATCCGCTATCCAGACAGGAGAGGAATTTTGAGCTTTTCCACAAATGTTAACATCTTGTTTAAATTCCTCTTAGTGTAGCACATTCAGTATATAAAGTTTTTTATACTTAGCATTTTCATTACAGACGATAGAGAGTTTTATCTACTAATTTTGATGATTTTTGGATTTTAATTGGTTAGTCTTGAATATTTTTTTAATCACCTGTATAATTAGTACAAGACATACTATGACACAAAACTATCTAAGCCATGTTAATTTGACGCGAATAATAAAAATAAAAGTTGTAACTATTAGTAATAGACTTGTTGCAATTGTTAATTTTAGGTAATGAAAATTTGAGAATCTTCAAGGTATTTTTCGTGATTCGCGTTAAGTATTATTAACGCTTAGTGATTTGGCTTAGTATATATTTATTGATTTTTAACCATTATTTTTATGTCTCCAATTTGTCATTGTCTTATCGGTCTTCCTGGTTCTGGAAAGTCAACTTTTGCTCGTCAGTGGGTGGAATATGATCCTAATTGTGTAATAATCTCCACAGATACAATTCGGGCTGAGTTGTTTGGTGATGAAACTATACAAGGTGATTGGAATTTAATTGAACAGGAGGTATTGAATAGGGTTAAAGTTGCTGTTGCTTCTGGTCGTTCTGTAATTTATGATGCTACAAATTTTAAGCGATCGCAACGTATGGATATATTGCAAAAGTTTGCATGTGTAGGTGCAGAAACTTGGATGGGTTGGTATTTAAAAATACCCTTAGATGAATGTTGCCGCAGAAATAAACAGCGACAACGGCAAGTTGGTAAAAATATAATTGAGAGTTTCAACAAGCAGTTAATAAACTTTGAACCCATTGAAGCAGAGGGTTTTGCTAAAGTAAATGTTGTGCCAATGGTAAATGGCAAATATGACTTTTCTCTAGTTGCAAAACAGATTAAAAGTTTACCTCGTTCTATTGTTAATCGTCGTAATTGTAGCCAGAAGAAAACTTTACATCACTATTCTGGTTTAATTGATTTTGAACGATTAATGTATTTGATTTCGTTAATTATTAAATTCCCTGGGTTGGGTTTACTCCATGAAATTAATCCTGATATTTTACAAAAGGAGTTAGTTGGTAATGTTCAACCTATAACAGATTCTTTAGATGAAATATCTGCATTAATGTCGCGTAAATATCATTCTATTTATGCTGAACCCGAAGCTTTAGCTAATGATTTGCAATGGTTAGAAAAAAATGGAATTTTTAATGAACAAGGGTTAACATCAGAAATTTTGGTTGGTGAATATACAGGAAATATTGATAAATTTGAGGCACATACCTATTCTGATAGTGATGCTTTTTTACGATTAATAACAATTATTCGCTGTTTGGTACACTTCCCTTGTTTTCGCCATGAGGAAGACGAGGATAAAACAGTTCAAGAGATATTTTTTGAAAGCTTGAAAAAATATATTGTTGGTTTTAGTCAAGACACACTACGTAAAGATATTCAAAGAGTTTTACACCCCTATAAAATATTACCTAAGGATATTATGAAACGTGCTTATTTTGTTGGCAATGCAATTTTAAATAAACATGAACTGGTACAGGTTTATAAAGTGCTTCGTTCTCATGCTAAAGATTTAGATGATCCTATTTCTTTATCTATTTATGAAGGGATTGAGAAAAAGTTAGAATTAAGTCAAATATTGCGTCCTCAGAAGAACAAAAAAGCAGATTGTAAAGAGCCTGGTGAATCAGAGTCTCAGGATTCTACTCAAACCGATTCTGAGGACTATACTGATGATTACCGAGTGAGAGCGATCGCTGATAGTCCCGGTATTGATCTGGAAAAATTGTCAGACAACGCAGCTTACAAGAAACTAGATCAACTTACCGAAGCTATTTTATCAGGTCAATTATTAGAACTTGTCCGCTTTGCAAATACAGGACG
>NZ_LMVE01000088.1:0-1372 GCF_001432185.1 Cylindrospermopsis sp. CR12
TGTAGAAGTTAAGAGTTGATCTGACAATTGGGATTAAATTTAAGTAACGACACTTTATTTAAAACCCCAAAATGTCAGATCATGAACTCTGAAACTAAGTTAATCAAATCCCGCATCGGCCTGCTTAATTTGGCCGAACAATTGAACAATGTGACCCGTGCCTGCAAGTTGATGGGCACCAGCCGTGACAGCTTCTACCGGATCAGGGAACTGTACAACACCGGTGGAGAAGAAGCCTTGCGTGAGATCAGCCGCCGCAAACCGATCCCCAAAAACCGTGTTGAACCAGATGTGGAAGAAGCAGTCGTACAGATGGCGTTTGATTACCCGGCCTACGGTCAATCTCGGGCCTGTAATGAACTCAGAAAGAAAGGCATATTTATCTCCGCAGCTGGTGTTCGTTGTGTATGGCAACGCCATAACCTGGAGGTTTTTGAAAAGCGTTTAAAGGCACTGGAGGAGCGGGTTGCACAGGATGGTTTGATCCTTACCGAAGCCCAGGTAATTGCTATGGAGCGCAAGAAGGAAAAGCTGGAAGCCCATGGTGAAATCGAAACCGAGCACCCCGGCTACCTGGTAGCCCAGGATACCTATTACGTGGGGACGATCAAGGGCGTGGGCCGTATTTACCAACAGACGGTTATTGATACCTACACGAGGGTTGCCTTTGCCAAACTATATACCACCAAGCATGCGATTACTTCTGCAGACGTGCTTAATGACCGTGTGATTCCGTTCTTTGAAGGACAGGAAATACCTATTTTAAGGATGTTGACCGATCGTGGTACAGAGTTCAACGGAAGACCAGAAAACCACGAGTACGAGCTTTATTTACAGCTCGAGAATATCGATCACAGTAAGACCAAGGTTCGCCATCCACAGAGTAATGGCATCTGTGAACGACTGCACCGTACTATGCAAGATGAGTTCTACGCTGTTGCCTTCCGAAAGAAGATCTACCAAACCCTAGAATCGCTTCAAACGGACCTCGACGATTGGATTAATTACTACAACCAGGAGCGTCCTCATAGTGGCCGGTACTGCTTCGGCAAAACGCCAATGCAAACTTTTCTTGAATCTATTACCTTAGCCAAACAAAAACTGCTGAACAATCTGTGCCCAGCAGCATAACTTAAATAACTAATATCCTATAAAAACCGAAAAAGAAAAATCCTAAACTGTCAGATCAACTACTAACTATTACACTAAATGACTTATTGACCATTGACCTTTCACCATTCACCTTTCACCCCCTCAACTTATCAACTATTCAACTAATCAACGTTTCTCCTCCCAATCCCCAATCCCCAATTCCCAATTCCCAATTCCTCTCCTCCACCATTCACCCGCTCAACTTATCAACTATTCAACT
>NZ_LMVE01000089.1:0-4464 GCF_001432185.1 Cylindrospermopsis sp. CR12
TGTCTTGACAGGAGGGAAGTCCTCCCAATTTGCATCTTTACCACCACCATACCACCCCCCGAAATCCACCCACCACACCCCAAGAACCGGGAGTTGACCCGTTGGTGCGGATAATGAAAAGTTTAAATCTTTGTAATCGAGCCATGAACCTTGTTTTCTCCATCCCACACTGTCTCCCAAGGATCTCCATACATTCACATCAAATTGTTTTGTTCCTCCCAGGTTTTTGTATATTTCTTGTTGGACAGATATACCAAATTTACCCTGACTATATTTTAACCACAGATTGTCAATGGTGCGCAATTCTTGACAGGGAAAATTTTCTGCATCTTCTGTTCTCAACCAACCCTCGCTTTGTCTGTTAGCTACTGCTAACATTACTCTGTCTGTTTCTAAATCTGCTTCTCTAAAGTCTTGAGCTTTTAATAGGGTTTCTAATTTTGTGTACCTGCTAGGTGTAGTTATAGGAGTTTCTTCTAATGTGGGAATAACTGTGGGAGAATCTGTTACTTCTGGTGGGTTGATAACTGTGGGAGAATCTGTTGGCATATATTGTAACACTGTTATTGCTAGTGTAAATAATCCTGTTATTGCGAACCCTACCCAAATTTTTTCCCCGGGAGAATCTGTTAAACCTTTTGGTATTGGTAAAAATGACGGATCCAATGTTTTCTCTAAATCCGGGTTTGGTCTTGCTGTTTGTTTTATGGTTATGGGGTCTCTTCGTTCTCGTGGCTGTACGTTTGGAACGGAGGGAGGTGTTTTTGTTGGTAATGGTTCTGCTCTTACTAACCCCAAATCTTGTCTGAATTCTTTTATGTTTTCCGTCCTTCTTTCTGGGTCTATTGCCATTGCATCCATTATGGCACTATTAACCTTTTCACTGATACTAGGATTATAACTCTTTGGTTCTGGTAGTTCCTCTTGCTCGTATTTACGATGTAACGCTGGGACTGGAGATACTTTACCTTCTAACCGCAGTCCATTAGCAGTTAGTAGGTAATACAGGGTTGCTGCTAAGCCATAGACATCTGTATGTGGTCCAAAATTCCCTTGTCTTTGATACTGTTCTATGGGTGCATAACCTTGTGTCAACGAGTTACTCATACTTTGGGTCGCTATTGTTCTAGCTAGTCCAAAGTCTATTAATATAGCATCTTGTCCATTGTTTTTCAATAATATATTGTCTGGTTTTATATCTCTATGTAAGTAATTATCCTCGTGTATATGCTCCAGTGCTTGACCAACTTGATTGATATATCTTAATGCTTGATTCTCAGGTAGTTGTCCATTATTATCAATATAATTGGAGAGCGAAATACCATCTATATACTCCATTAGTACGGCAAAAAGTTCTCCTTCTTGAACTACCTCGTAGACTTTAAGTACATGAGGATGATTAAACCTTGCCGCTATAACTGCTTCATTGATAAACTTTACTTGTTGCTCCTGAAAATCTGGTCTCAGCTGTATGGTTGGATTCAAGGTTTTAAGGGCATATACTTTACCTCTGAGATCTGTTACTTTGTAAGTAATTCCAAAACCACCACTTCCTAGTACCTTTTGTATGGTAAGCCGACCGTTGTTGATTTGTTGTGTTGGTCGCCAAACTACTGCCATGATTTTTGTATCCTTTTTTATTTACTATTGACAATTTATTCACATCTAATACTTAAAAACTAATTATGTCACAGAAAGTAGCTAAAGAGACTGTTGCAATTACACCCTACATTATATTAAATAATCAGGGGGAAATAAAACAATTTGAATTAGATGATGAACAGCACGTATTAGGGAGAGATCCCAGGAAAGCTGATTTGCTGGTTCCTGCTGAATGGGTAATGGTTTCCCGGATGCAAGCTACATTCCGAAAAGAGGGGTCTAATTATCGTATTTATGATGGTGATGGTCAAACCCCCAGTAGCAATAGAATTTTTATTAACCATTCTCTAATTTCTTTATCTGATGGATTGTTATTAACTGATGGTTCTAAGATACAAATTTCTCAACATGCCAATAGTTTGTTGGAAATCAGGTATTTTAATCCTGCCCAATCTAGTGTTGCGGTTACTCCTAGTCATAGTCGTATTTTTATTAAGGATAGATCTATTGTTATTGGTAGGGAATCTAATGCTAATATGGTACTAGACTCGCCTATGGTATCTCGTATTCATGCTACAATTGATATTGAGAAAGGTAGATATGTAATTTATGATCATAGTAAGAATGGTACTTTTGTAAATGAAACACAGGTGAGAAATAAGCTTGTTTTAAGCGAAAATGATAAGATTCGGATAGGTCCTTATATTCTAATTTTTCGTAAACATTATTTAGATTTAATTGATAGGGGAACTCACATTAGATTAGATGCACAAAATCTAATTTTAGAAACTGGCAAGAAACGTCGTATAGATAATTTATCTTTTGCTATTGAGCCTGGACAATTAGTGGCTTTAGTGGGAGGGAGTGGAGCTGGTAAATCTACATTAATGCGAACTCTTTTAGGAATTGAAAAGCTCACGACAGGTGTAGTTTATATAAATGGTGAAAACTTGCAAGAAAATTTTAATTTATACCGTAATCAAATTGGTTATGTTCCTCAAGATGATATTATTCATTTAGACTTGAGTGTAATTGAAGTGTTAACTTATGCAGCTAGGTTGAGATTGCCAGAAGATGTAAACTTAAAACAGATAGTGGAGGAAGCGCTAGAAGCAGTAGAAATGACAAAATTTCGTGATAATTTAATTACTCAATTAAGTGGAGGACAGAGAAAAAGGGTTAGTATTGCTGTAGAATTATTGGCAGATCCCAAATTATTTTTCTTAGATGAACCTACTTCGGGATTAGATCCAGGTTTAGATAAGAAAATGATGCAGTTGTTGCAAAAATTGGCTCATGATGGAACTAGAACTATTATTTTGGTAACTCATGCAACGGCTAATATAACTGCTTGTGATAGGATAGTGTTTTTAGGTAGTGGTGGTAAGTTATGTTATTTTGGTACTCCTCAAGATGCGTTGCACTTTTTTGAGGTTGGAGATTTTTCGGATATTTACAATAAATTGGAACAGCCATATCATATTAAACAGTGTGTAGAAAACTTTTTGAAATCTAGTTACTATCAAAAATACATTGCCAACCAATTAGATTTTTCTGAGGAGGAGGGGAGGAAACAAAAACCAGAGCAAAAAAAGGTTGGTTTTTGGCAACAGTTACCTCTATTAACTGAGCGTTGTTATCAGTTAACTTTGCGTGACCGTGTTAATTTATCTTTATCTCTTTTAACAGCACCAGTAGCAATTATATTGGTTTGGATAGCATCTAGAAGTCAAGATCCTTTTTTATTAGATGAGTCGGATCCTTCCTTGGCGTCTATAGCTTTGCGTGTTTTGTTTGTATTTACTTGTGCTGGATTATGGGTAGGATTTTCTAGTTCATTACAAGAAATAGTGAAGGAATCAGGAATATATTTAAGGGAGAGATTAGTAAATTTAGGATTATTTGCATATTTAGGGTCTAAAGTAGTTACTTTAGTAGGGTTAGGCGTGTTGCAGTCTTTATTAATTGTACTTGTTGTGTTATTAGGATTTAAGGAGCCTGTTGACAATTCATTTATTGCCTGGAGTTTAGGTTTATGGATAAATAGTTTTATGACATTATTCAGCAGTTTTTGTTTAGGACTATTAGTTTCTGCATTAGTAAAAAATAGCAGTCAGGCGAATGGTGCTTTGCCATTGTTGATATTACCACAAACTATTTTTGCAGGAGTGTTATTTAAAACAGAGGGTGCCATGAGTAAAGTATTATCTTGGTTGACTATTAGTAGATGGTCAGTAGGTGGTTATGGAACAATTGTAGATATAAATGGACTGATTCCAAAACCAGTTCAATTACCGGATGGGAGCATGATTCCCCAGGTTTTTAGCCCTACTTCTGTTTATGAACCAAATTGGGAGAATTTGAGTTTAAATTGGGGAATGTTGCTCTTACATGGTGTTGTATATTTGACGTTAACTTTTTGGATACAAAAGCAAAAAGATATTTTTAGTTGAGATCCCCCTAGGGAATTAGTTCCTCATCTCAAAGCTAAAGTTTGTTGAAAAACGATTGCTATTTCCAGCTTTTAGAAGGGTTACCCTGACCTAGTTTAAACCTTTATCAATTTTGCACTTTTGAACCATTGTTCCATACTACTATTGCTCCATAGTGGAATATCACCATTGTTTCTTATAAGTGCGCGATTATGGATCAATCCCTACGAGCGATTGCAAAACACTCCATACAGGCGATCACAAAGCATTCCCTATGAGATCTCGCATTTAGGGTCTCCCCTGTTCCTTCTCAAGGGAAAAATCTGAATCTGTTGAGGGGCGATTGCGCAGCACTCCCTTTGGGCGATCGCATTGCATTCCCTACAGGCGATTGCGCAGCACACCCTAGGGGGATGAAACCAAATCAAAA
>NZ_LMVE01000089.1:4619-5194 GCF_001432185.1 Cylindrospermopsis sp. CR12
ATGTCTTGACAGGAGGGAAGTCTCCATACCAACCTCGCCATCCATCACCGACCTCGAACGGGAGTTGACCCGTTGGTGCGGATAATGAAAAGTTTAAATCTTTGTAATAGAGCCATGAACCTTGTTTTCTCCATCCCACCCTGTCTCCGAAGGATCTCCATACATTCACATCAAATTGTTTTGTTCCTCCCAGGTTTTTGTATATTTCTTGTTGGACAGATATACCAAATTTACCCTGACTATATTTTAACCACAGATTGTCAATGGTGCGCAATTCTTGACAGGGAAAATTTTCTGCATCTTCTATTCTGAACCAACCCTCGCTTTGTCTGTTAGCTACTGCTAACATTACTCTTTCTGTTTCTAAATCTGCTTCTCTAAAGTCTTGAGCTTTCAACAAGGTTTCTAATTTTGTGTACCTGCTCGGGGTGGGGGGTGGTACATTTAAAAAGGTCTGAAGTGGAATTCCATATTCTTCTGGTGTACCGCGTCCATCTCCTAGGCTTTGACTGTAGGTTAGCCCATGAATACCTACTAATTTACCATTCTCATCTAGGATGGGACCTCCACTCATT
>NZ_LMVE01000090.1:0-2582 GCF_001432185.1 Cylindrospermopsis sp. CR12
CCTCTAGCACGGATACACTATCTTCACCTTGAGGGAGAGTTACCAACAAGTTATCCCCAGAACAACGTGTATTCTGTCTGTTGCTAATACATACAACTGGGTATTGATTCACAATACCTGTTTTAAAATGTACTTCTCCATTTTCATAGAAACGTTGTAACTTGTTAGATATAATTCCACACCGTTTAGTTGCAGGATATTTGTGAAAATCCCGTTCCCAAATAATAAATGTTTCATTACCTCGAGCAGTGCGCACCTTAGTAACTGGCACACCCCCCTCCCTAGTACAGAAAAACTTATTTTCCCCTGCGACACCAGGTTCACCAAAAACAAGAACCGCAGCACCCACCATACTCAAACCCAAAATACTACTCTTTAAACTCACCTGCATCATATCCTCCTTATCAATCAATTATTCAATACCTTAAAACCCAATTAATTCCTTACATAGCCAGCATAACACCTTAACTGATAATCATCCACCGATGTTCCCCCACAAAGTTTACCCCCAACATACTTATAATCCTGTATAATGTTGCCAGACTTTAAAACCACCTCTCTACCAAGTAATATAATGAACACACTTACCATCGGTCAAATAATCACCACCACAGAAAATAAACAATATGAAATTACAGAGAAACTAGGTAACGGAAGCTTTGGTATTACCTTTAAAGCCGAAGAGCTTAGCACCAAACAAATATGTGTCATTAAGCAATTTAAACCTGAAAATAACTCACCAATAAACTTGGAAATAGGACTGAAGTTATTTAAGCGAGAAGCTGAAAAGCTCCGAAAAATAAAACACAATCAAATACCAAAATTCATTGACTACTTTAACCAAGAAAGCGAATATTATTTACTACAAGAATATATAGAAGGTCATAATTTAACAAAAGAAATAACACAAAATATTAAAGATGAAGAATATGTAACTAGACTCATAAAAGACATACTAGAAGTATTAAGCTTCTTGCATAAAAACAATTTAATTCATCGAGACCTTAAACCATCCAATATTCTCAGACGTACAAACGATAATAAAATAGTATTAATTGATTTTGGCGCAGTAAAAGAAATAATTAGTCAAAGCCAAATACAAAACAATAACCAGCGCCCTCCCACGCTAATCAGCAGTCCCGGTTACTCACCTCCCGAACAAATAGCAGGTGAGGGTGAGGCATTTTTCAGCAGTGATATTTATGCTGTAGGAGTAATTGCTATCCAAGCATTAACTGGTCACTCCTTCGACTCACACATTTTTATCCATCCCACCGGTAATGGATTAGGTAACCAATCTAACGAAACCCTTGACTGGCATAGATATGCTCCAAACATCAGCCAACCACTATCAGACATAATTGATAAAATGGTGATGACAAACCACAGAAGGCGTTATCAAACAGCCCAAGAGGCACTAGAAGCAATTAAATCCATGCTTCCATCCCCACCACCCTATCAACCACCCCGAACTCCCATAGCTCCCACCAATATAGCAGAAGACAATAAAGATCTAAAGCTTAGAATTATAGTTACTAGCGGCATAGGCACAAGTATAATTATTGCCATACTCCTAATAGATCCAATTAGAAATATAATATCAAATTATTTCAACCCACCACCCATCCTTAACAAAAAGTATACAGAAAACAATATTGAAATTGCCTATTCCGACCAATGGGACTATAAACCACAATCGTTTGATACACATCTAGTAGAGTTCATACCAAAACAAAATGAATCAAAAGATTGCACATCCAAAATATTCATTAGCAGACAAGAACTACCAACACCCTTATCTGTAGAAGAATACAAAAGAAAAGTACAAGAGCAAATCAGAAAAAACAATAAAATAGAAATCAGAGACGAGACCAAAGGAAACACCCTTCTAGCCAAAAAATCAGCATATAAACTGCGTTACACTATGAAAGAAAACCAATGTGAATTTCAAATATTAGAAATAGGAACCGTCCATGACAGCAAAGGATATTACATATCCTATAAAGGAGTAAAAGGGGAGTATGAAAAATATCTACCCACCCTAGAAGCCATGATAAATACCTTTGACATAAAATAAGTCATAGCGGTTATTTGCAGAAAATGAAGACCCAAAAATTTACCCAGCTGGTTATTATCGGAATTATCGTTGCTTTTATTACCATTCCCTCCCATATTACCCTAGCACTTAGACCAAAAGAAATTGCGGATATTGCCACCCAGGTAACCATTCGTATTACAGGTATTAGCAACGGTTCTGGAGTTATCATTGGTAGAAATGGCAACACATACACAGTATTAACCAACTCCCATGTATTCGAGAATCACCCAACCGGTAAATTTGAAATCATCACCCCCGATGGGAGAAAACATCAATTAAACAACCTCAGAAAAATAGCCAATCTTGACCTAGCCACCCTAGAATTTAACAGTATTCAGGAATATAGAGTAGTAGAACCAGGAGACTCCAACAGAATCACCAGAGGGGAGGATATTTACGTCAGTGGATTTCCTGCGAACCAAGATCTTAATTTCAGTTCTGATAGAATTACCCGGATTATAACAAAAGCAAGACCGGGGGGATA
>NZ_LMVE01000091.1:0-3600 GCF_001432185.1 Cylindrospermopsis sp. CR12
TGTCTTGACAGGAGGGAAGTCCCTAAAAACACCCCCTACCCCAAAAAACCAAAAACCCAAAGGGAGTTGACCCGTTGGTGCGGATAATGAAAAGTTTAAATTGTTGTAATCGAGCCATGAACCTTGTTTTCTCCATCCCACCCTGTCTCCGAAGGATCTCCATACATTCACATCATATTGTTTTGTTCCTCCCAGGTTTTTGTATATTTCTTGTTGGACAGATATACCAAATTTACCCTGACTATATTTTAACCACAGATTGTCAATGGTGCGCAATTCCTTACAGGGAAAATTTTCTGCATCTTCTATTCTGAACCAACCCTCTCTTTGTCTGTTAGCTACTGCTAACATTACTCTATCTGTTTCTGAATCTGCTTCTCTAAAATTTTGAGCTTTTAACAAGGTTTCTAATTGTGTGTACCTGCTAGGTGTGGTTATAGGAGTTGCTTCTAATGTGGGGATAACTGTGGGAGGATCTTTTGGTCTATATAGTAGCACAACAAGTGTTACTATTGCTAGTGTAAATAATCCTAGTGTGAGTTCTGTCTTCTTTAAAATTCCTCGTGTAATAAGTGGTTGGGGTGTGAGTTGTAGTAAGCGACTGAAAATAGTTGGCTGTATAGTTTTATTTGTTTGTTCTGAACACTCCATATATCTTGATATTAGATAAGACCATGCCCCGCATCCATGCCCTGAAATTCGCAAAACTTTTAAAAAAGGGAGATGACCCTTTTTTGCAGATAGTGAAAAATCTAAACTATTCCATTCGACAATAACGTATTTTCCTTTGCCAGTCATATATTTGGGAGGTCCAATAGCAAATGAGTTGATCTCACCGTCGGCTACAAATTTTACCCATCCCACTTTTTGTCTGAAATTTGTCCATGCTTTTTCATTATATTCCCTTGTTCCTCCCTCGTTTTTATATATCTTATGCTGAACAGAGATACCAAATTTACCCTGACTATATTCTAGCCACAGATTGTCAATGGTGCGTAATTCCTTACAAGGAAAATTTTCTGCATCTTCTATTCTCAACCACCCCTCGCTTTCTCTGTTAGCTACTGCTAACATTACTTTGTCTGTTTCTAAATCTGCTTCTCTAAAGTTTTGAGCTTTTAATAGGGTTTCTAATTTTGTGTACCTGTTTGGTGTGTGTAGAGATTGAGTTTCTGTCTCACTTTCTTCTCCTTCTAGGATTTTCGCTTCTGAACCAGGTTTCTCATTAGCAGTAATAGCATCACTTCCTTTAATATCTTCTATTGGTTTTGAATTAGTAGGATCATCTGCTATTTCTAAGGATCCTCCATTTTCCAAACTTGGATTTTGTCTCGGGATATCAGATTGTTGTGCTAGTTTCTCTATAATTCGTTCATAAATGTTTAAAACTCTTTGATTTGTTGGGTCTAAAGCTATAACCCGTTTCATTAACTGTTTAGCTTCTTTTAGTCTTCCTTCTATCTCTAAATTTAATGCTTCTTCCCGTAGTAATGCAATATCAGCAAGGGTTGCCTGTTGTGGTAATAGAATCAGATGATTTTTGTAGTTCGGTTCCACGCTAGAGTGCGGATTCTGCAGGGGTTTTCTGTATTCTGTGTTGATTTCTGGGACGCGATGAAATAAATGACCACAAAGCCTCTCCACAGTTGCACAATTCCTTTCCCCTTGAATTCGTAATGCTTCCAGAAGCGCGTAGGTAAACGAACTCATTCTCAATTCAGGAATTTGAAAGGATTCTTCCCCTGGGCTACAGGAAGCAATGGTAATTACTCCCTGTTGAGGTCTTCCTCCACCAGCTTTATTCCCGAAGTTTGTCTCACTTCGGCAAGCGTCTAACATGAGAATGATATTGTCTGCACCGCTTTTTCGTAGGCGTTTGGTGATATAGGTTAGGGAAATAGTTGTATCTGAGAGCAGTATAGGGTGTCCATCATAGGGAACAAGATAATCCTCTTCCTCATGGCGTAATCCATGACCACTGAAGAAAAACCAGAAGTTATCGCCCGCGTCCAAATGGGGCGACTCAAAATACTCGTAAAGGAAGGCTTTTAAATTCGAGGAAGTAGGTTTTGTTTCCAGTAAGCTTCCATTTGGGGTTTTAATAGGGTCAGAATCATCACAAAATAGGAAAACCTTATCGAATTTAGCCTCATCGTGACAATAGCTATGCATAGCCCTTGCGTCATTGACGGCGCAATCTAGCCGGTTAAATCCCCGACCCTGTTGATAAGTTGTTACACCGATGATGAGTGCCCAATTAGCCATTAGTTTGGATTTTGTGTATTGTTTGCCTCTTGTTTAAATTTTAGGGTTAATCCCCCCTTAGTGCCAGTCTTGACCCCTGTCCCTAATAATTTTACTTCACCTTCCCCAGTAATTTCTACACATAGTTCTACTTCATCCAGTTTAAAGCCAGTTTGTTGATTGATTTGTTTCTGTGCGTGACTGAATACTTTGCCAATGAGCTGGAGAAAATGGGAGAGTTCTGTCTCTAGCTTTTCCACACTGACTTTTACTAGGCCAGTTGCGACTTCTGTGATGTTTTGTTTATCATCACCCCAAGGGTTGCTGTAGGTATTTTTTCCTTTAGCATCTTCATCGCTGGGGGTATATTCTCTGGTGATAATCCAAATAGTTTCCTCTGACATGCAATTCTCGCCTTTACTCCAGTTTTCTTCTTGATTGTAGAGTTTATCGGCACTTTCATTCTCCACTGAATGGATTTAAGAAAGTCAACGACTTGATATCTTCCAATCATTTTTTACATCTCATTCTACCTATTTTCTGAACTTTTCTCAAATAAAAGCGTTGAAATTTGTTTAAGAGCGAAATGTAATCGCATTCAGGAAATATCCCCCACTCTCTTCTCAAGGGAAAATTCTGAGCGTATAAAGAGGTGATCGCAAAGTATTCCCTGTGGGCGATCGCACTTAGGAAATATCCCCCTGTTCTTCCCCAATAGAAAATTCTCAACGTGTTGATGGGCGATTGCGCAGCACTCCCTTTGGGAGATCGCGAAGCACTCGCGCTCGCGAGATCGCATTCAGTGTTCCCCCCGATTCCTTCTCAAGGGAAAATTCTGAATGTATTGAGAGGCGATTGCGAAGCACTCCCTACGGGCGATTGCGCAGCACTCCCTACGGGAGATCGCAAAGCACTCCATACAGGCGATTGCGCAGCACTACCGACGGGCGATTGCGAAGCACTCCCCGTGGGAGATCGCATTACACTCCCAATGGGTGATTGCGCAGCACTCCCGACGGGCGATCGCGAAGGACTAGCAACCTGGAGACTGTCCGTGGGGGAGACCGGGAATCAATTCCCGGTCTCAAAGCTCAAGTCAGTTGAAAACTGACTGGTTTTGCTGTAGGTGGATGGCTTGAACACACAACATGTGTTTTACTAATATTGCACTTCCTACGGGCGATTGCGAAGCACTCCCTACGCGAGATCGCATTACACTCCCAATGGGCGATCGCGAAGCACTCCCTACGGGAGATCGCTCTCCTCTAGGGACGTTTCATGTTCGGTTCCTGTTTGGTAAAAGATTGACGGTAAACGTTTTCCGTCAAAGGATAAATCAGTAGTGATGGGGTAACA
>NZ_LMVE01000091.1:3860-17058 GCF_001432185.1 Cylindrospermopsis sp. CR12
TGTCTTGACAGGAGGGAAGTCCGCCTAAAAACCCACCACCCCAAATCCTTCCCCACCCACAACACAGGGAGTTGACCCGTTGGTGCAGATAATGAAAAGTTTAAATCTTTGTAATCGAGCCATGAACCTTGTTTTCTCCATCCCACCCTGTCTCCGAAGGATCTCCATACATTCACATCAAATTGTTTTGTTCCTCCCAGGTTTTTGTATATTTCTTGTTGGACAGATATACCAAATTTACCCTGACTATATTTTAACCACAGATTGTCAATGGTGCGCAATTCTTGACAGGGAAAATTTTCTGCATCTTCTATTCTGAACGAACCCTCGCTTTGTCTGTTAGCTACTGCTAACATTACTCTGTATGTTTCTAAATCTGCTTCTCTAAAGTCTTGAGCTTTCAACAAGGTTTCTAATCTTGTGTACCTGCTCGGGGTGGGGATAACTGTGGGAGAATCTGTTACTCTTACAAAGACTTGCTGTGCTATTATTGTTAGTGTAAATAATCCTATCAGTGCGAATCCTGTCTTCTTTAAAATTCCTCTCCCTAAACTTAGTTTTTGTTGTTTATTGTTAGGAGATAAGGGTAATTTAACTGCATTTTGGTGAGAAGCAATCGTGGGCTTATCTACCTTGTTTGTTCGCTGTACTCTTGGTTGCTGAATCTGTTGTTGAGGCATTTTATCCAAAACCTGGGCCCAACTTTCAACTGCATAGCGCGCAGCTTCTTCTGTTAAGCCCAAATCATTCTGCATCTGTTTAGTTAACCTGCCTAACAACAATTCAATAGGAATGTTGCTAGAATTAAGTAGGTCTTTTGCAACACCTTGCTTCAAAGCACTGATAAGCAAAAATATCTCTCTTTTATATTCTCCGCTGTAGTCGCGCAAAAAGGCTTCACAACGTTGTGGATTGTCACATAGGGAGCGACCATGTTGAATAATAATTTCTTTGAGTTTTTGACGGGGTAAATCATTCATAATTGTAGTTCCATATTAGGGAAAAAGAATCATGGGGTCGGCGATCGCATCGTGAATGAGATAGCGGATGTATAAATCTAAATTGGGTTAGTTTTTTCAGGTGTGGGAGATTCGGTGATTTCAGGTGTGGGAGATTCGGTGATTTCAGGGGTGGGAGATTCGGTGACTTCAGGGGTGGGAGATTCAGTTGCTTCAGGGGTGGGAGATTCGTTTACTTCCCGTATTTCACGTTCAAGAAATTCAGCGATTTCAGGTTTGGAAGACTCATCGACTTCAACTTCAGTGGATTCAGTGATTTCAGGTTCAGTGGATTCAGTGATTTCAGGTTCAGTGGATTCAGTGATTTCAGGTTCAGTAGGCTCAGTGATTTCAGGTTCAGTAGGCTCAGTGATTTCAGGTTCAGTAGGCTCAGTAATTTCAGGTTCAGTAGGCTCGGTTATTTTACGTCTCAAAGATCTAGTTACTTTAGGTGTAGAAGACCTAGTGATTTCAGGTGTGGGAAGCTCCGTTATCTCAGTTGTGGGATATCCGTTGATTTCAGGTTCAGTAGAATTAGCTGTGAAGATTTGTTGTACTATTACTACTAGTATAAATAATCCTACTGAAACCCCTGCTTTTTTTAAAAGTCCTCTCCCTAAAACTAGCTTTTGCTGTTGTTGGTTCGTAGTAAAAAGGGGTGATACAACTGTAGTTTGCTGAGAAGAAACTGGGTGATTGAGCTTTTTATTTGCCTTATTTATTACGTCAAATCTCGGTTGCTGAATCTGTTGTTGAGGCATCTTATCTAAGGCCTGGGCCCAACTTTCAACCGCATAGTGTGCAGCTTCTTCTGTTAAACCCAACTCATTCTGCATTTTCTTTATCAGTCTGCTTACCAGCAATTCAAGAGGAACATTATTAGAATTGAGCAGGTCTTTTGCAACACCTTGCTTCAAAGCACTGATGAGTATAAATATTTCTCGCCTATATCCCCCGCAGTAGTCCCGCAGGAAAGCTTCACAACGTTGTGGGTTATCACATAGGGAGCGACCTTGTTGAATAATAATTTCTTTCAGCTTTTGGCGAGGCAAATCATTCATAATTTCAATGTTATACTAAACTTATGTTTATAATTGAGCTTTGTTTATTTAGCTTCAGTATAAGGATGGATTACTGAATTTATCATTCATCTGGTTTTTACATCTATTTAGCAAGCTCAACTTTACCATATTTTAGATATACTTCTTATAGCTCTGCCATGAGCTACATCAAACCATAATGGAAATTAATTGCACGATTCCCATAGCCAATATATACAAAACTACAATGATCTATTCTTGTATCAGCATAATTACACACAACTTGTTGAAGATGAGATTTTTTCTTTCTATTCAACATCAGTTAGTCTAAACCTCAGTAAAAAGGAGGAAAAAGGTGAGTGACCTACTAAAAGCAGGACAAACAGTCCATACAGAATCTTCTCAAACTCCTTGTGAAGTGGGGCAATTTCTCGGCGGTGGGGGTCAGGGAGAGGTCTATCAAGCTAATTTGGGTGGTAAACCTGTGGCACTAAAGTGGTATTATTCCCACTCTATTCAGGCGGATCCCTATCAAAGAGATCGGCTTGAGTCTGCTATTCAATCAGGATCACCGAGCGATCGCTTTCTTTGGCCCATAGATATTGTATCTGAACCAGGGATTGACGGATTTGGTTATATTATGCCATTGCGAGACCTTCGATATAAAGGCTTTGTGGATCTAATGAAACGGCGTATTCAACCAGAACCCACCTTTAGAACCCTAGCAACTACTGGATTTGAGCTGGCTAATGGATTTTTCAAACTTCATAGCAAGGGTTTATGTTATCGAGATATTTCTTTTGGCAACGTGTTTTTTGACCCGAAAACCGGGGATGTTTTAATTTGTGACAACGATAACGTCACTATTAATGGAGATCAGGAAGGTGGGGTTATGGGAACACCACGCTTTATAGCACCAGAAATTATTACTGACAAAGCGCGACCTAGTACCCAAACTGATTTATACTCCTTAGCCGTTTTACTGTTCTATATGTTGATGATTCACCATCCGTTAGAAGGAAAGAGAGAAACTGAAATTAAATGTCTAGACGCACCTGCCATGAATAAGCTTTATGGTACGGATGCGGTGTTTATTTTTGACCCTAATGACAATTCTAATGCACCAGTACCCAGCTACCATGATAATGCTCTCATCTTCTGGAAAATCTATCCACAATTCCTCCGTGACCTGTTTACCAAGGCATTTACTAATGGAATTAGAGATCCCCAAAATGGTCGCATCCGAGAGTCTGAGTGGCGGGGAGCAATGGTAAATTTGCGGGACTCTATCATCTACTGTTCACACTGTGGTGCTGAGAACTTCTATGATCCTGATGTATTAAAAGCATCTGGTGGTAAACCTAACCCCTGTTGGTCATGTCAAAAAGAAATTCTTTTGCCCCCTCGTATTCGTATTGATAGGAATATAACTATGTTAAACTATGACACTAAGCTATTTCCCCATCATATCAACGCCAATTTATTTGACTTTTCTCAGCCAGTAGCCGAAGTGACTCAAAATCCCAAAAACCCTAGCATTTGGGGAATTAAAAATCTTTCTTCAGAAAACTGGGTTTGTACTACAGCTGATAATCAAGTCAAGAATGTTGAACCTGGATACAGCGCAACTATTGCTGTGGGAACAAAAATCAATTTCGGTAAAGCAGAGGGTGAAATTCGCCTTTAAATTGTTACTACCAGTAAATCTACTTTTTTAATGAATCAAGGAGACATTTAATATGCCACTACCAGGTGAAGGATTATCCAACCGTCCCTTACATTTTATCTGGATTTGTGATTGTTCTGGTTCTATGTCTGTAAATGGTAAAATTCAGATTCTCAATACGGCAATTCGTGATGCAATTCCTTTAATGAGAAAGGAAGCGAATGAAAATCCTAATGCACAAGTATTGGTTCGCGCTCTTAAATTTTCCAGTGGGGCGCAGTGGCACATTGCTCAACCCACCCCAGTTGAAAATTTTAATTGGATAGATTTAGCCACTGAAGGTGTGACAGATATGGGTAGGGCACTCTCCATGGTTGCTGACCAACTAAAGATCCCACCCATGACTGACCGCGCTTTACCCCCTGTTTTAGTCCTGATTTCTGATGGTCAGCCTACTGACGACTTTAGCAGTGGTTTGAGTAAATTGATGGAGCAACCTTGGGGCAAAAAAGCTGTCAGAATTGCGATCGCTGTGGGTGGAGATGCGGATCATGAAGTATTGCAGAAGTTTATTGGCAATCCAGAATTATTGCCACTACAAGCGGACAGTCCCGATGCTTTAGTGAGACAGATAAAATGGGTTTCTACTGTTGTTTTAAAAGCTGCCTCTTCTCCTAGCAGTCAAGCTAATAACTCTAATTTATCAAGCGGAAATGTACCTATTCCCGTAGTGCCTCAAGCTGTTATCAATAGTGCATCAGATGTATGGTAGGATAGGAAAAATATGAAAAAAGACATACACCAGGAAAAATGGCGGTGCATTGGTGAGTCCGTGCGAGGGGCCTCTCATTTGCGCTCTGGATTGCCTAACCAAGATGCGATTCAATGGTATCCTGGTTACCCAGAAACAGGCATAGGTTTACCAGTAATTTTGGCTGTATCAGACGGTCATGGCAGTGCTAAGAGTTTCCGTAGTGATAAAGGGTCTCAGTTTGCGGTTTCAACAGCAATTCGGGTCATTCAAGAGTTTCTCTTGACCACTCAAAAGAGTGATATTAATTTTCCCACACTTAAAGATGGAACAGAAAGGCTATTACCACAGAGATTAGTCAATGAGTGGAGGAAAATTGTCCAGCAACATTTGCAAGAATATCCCTTTACTGATGAAGAAAAAGAGAACCTTGTAAAAAAAGATGGAGAATCTGCTTGGAAATCGGTGGAAAATAATAATTTTTTGGTTTATGGGGCTACCCTATTAGCAGTTTTAGTAACTGAGTCTTTTATTCTTTATATTCAGTTAGGGGATGGAGACATTCTTGAGGTAAATTCCCAGGGAGAGACCACCAGAATTTTAGAGCGAGACCCAAAGCTAATTGCTAATGAGACAACCTCACTGTGTATGAATAAGGCATGGAATGAGTTTCAGGTTCACTTGGAACCATATACGAAAGGTATGTCAAGAAAAATGCCTGCCCTAATTCTGGTTTCTACTGATGGCTACTCTAATTCTTTTTCTACTGACGAAGGATTTTTCAAGATTGGGAAGGATTATCTGAATATGTTCAAGTCAAACTCTGCTGAAAATGTTAGAGAAAAAATCCCAGTGTTTTTGAAAGAGACATCAGAAAAAGGAAGCGGAGATGACATCACTTTAGGCATTATCAAAAGACCTGAAATCAATGATCTAGACTATTTACCAGATATTTTAGAAAACTTGGATAAGAAAGTTACATTAGTTGAGGATCTTAACGTGAGACAAAAAGAGAGTATCTCAGATCTTGAAAGTAATATGAGACGCTTACAAGCTAGTGAAATAACAGTTAAAAATAAAATTGCAGTAGCAATAATAGGCCTAATTATTACTTTTCCTCTTACCCTTGTAAATATCCTGTTTAGTATTCACCTTTCTTCTCGTTTAGCTATTGTTGAGGGAAAAGGATTGAACCAGCAAGAAAAGGGAGATGCAGGTTTAAGAAATTTAGAATCGTCTCAAAGAAAACAACCTTTACGGGTAGATAAAAATGAATAACAGTTATTATTAATATGTCTCGATCTGGTTACTCCATGCAGGGCTTAAGCATTTGTATGGAGGAAAAATACTGTATTATTTAAACGGAGGAAAATACTTATGAATGAATTGCCTCGACAAAAACTTTGCGAAATTATCACTCAATACAGTAAGGATATTTGTAATAATCCTCAACGATGTGAAGGACTACTAAGGG
This sequence comes from Cylindrospermopsis sp. CR12, assembly GCF_001432185.1. Taxonomy (NCBI): domain Bacteria; kingdom Bacillati; phylum Cyanobacteriota; class Cyanophyceae; order Nostocales; family Aphanizomenonaceae; genus Cylindrospermopsis; species Cylindrospermopsis sp. CR12. The sequence goes on from NZ_LMVE01000091.1 coordinate 9,790, forward strand.
ACTTTTGTGGGCAATATAGTAAGGAGGTCTTTCTTTTAATAAACGCTCTCAAAAAGGGTGTAGCTACAGAGTTAGTAAAGTCTCAAGCTCAAATTCCTGAATCAGTTATTTTAGCTAAGCTAACAAAGCGATTGCAAGATGAGCTAGGAATAGCTGAGGAAGCTGCTTACTGGGCTGTAGATTCGTGGGGGTTAGCATTAGGGATTATTTCTGAACCACGAAGTAAAAATGACCTTGAAAGTCGAGAACAATTAATTTTACAGCGAGAACAAGAAGTAGAAAAACAGCAAAAACAAAAGGAAGAATATGAGAAAGAGTTACATAAATCTGATCGGGAAATAGAAATCTGGGTTTATATATCCGCACTTCTATCAGGTTCATATACCTTTTTACTTATAGGCTTAGCTATTTTGTCTGTAATAATTTATGTTTATCAACAAAGTGAAAAAACTCAAGAAATAAGTAATCTTAGTGAAGAGATGAATAATCTCACAAGTCAATATAATCAGAAAGTTGCAAAGCTTACTGAACAATCTAACAATCTAAAAGGGCAAATCGATAACCTTACAGATAAGAAAAAATCACTTTATAACGAAGTGCAAAACTTCCAAAATTCTTTAAAAGATCTTGAAAATAATCTGGAGAATAATCTCAATTTTTCTGGAGATACTTATTTAAACCTTTGTAATACAACTTCTAATGATACAATCAGCACTACTTTTATGTACCAAGAAGGAGAAGTGTGGAAATCAAAAGGATGGTGGGTTATTAAAAAAGGAGAGTGTACTAAACTTTTTGTACGATTGAACTATAGGGGATATATCTACCTCCATGGACAAACAAACAATCTTACCTGGGGTTCTAAAGATTTTTCATTTTGTGTGAAAAATAGTGCATTTGAGTTTGAAAAAGCTGATGAAATAGAATGTTCTGGAGAAAATTACAAAGCTAATGCAATTCAGTTTTTCGTTTTCCCAGGAGTTAATAACTATAATTTTAAAGATTATAAACTTTATACAGAATAATTCTTAAATTTCACTAGTTCAGTAATATTACAGTTGAATAAAATAAGTAAATCTAATGATAGAACAACCTCCGTATAACGCACTTTTAAGACAAATCATTCCTGGTGTAGCTGCTTACTCCACACCTATTTATTATGCTCTATTAACCCATCAATCTCTTGCTATAGCATGGATTTCAAGTCACCATCTGAAAATTCCTCTTCTTATACTTTCAAGAAGTCCCCCTTTTTAGCAAATGTATGATTTTGGTGGTTCCAATACCACTATTGTTCAGAGATTATCTATAGTACGGCAACAGCAAATCGCGCCAGGGAGCAGCATCAGGTCTGCACCTGGCACGAAAATTAACTTTAGTTCAGTGCAAGGAGAGATTCAATAATGAGGCAATCATCAAGTTGGAAAAAGGTTCTCTTGTTCGGTTTATTAGGTGCTTTGGGATGCTTTGTTGGATGGTTATTGGGGGAGTGGTTTCTTTCCTGGACTATGTTGTCACAACCAGATGAACAGGCTTCTACTCCTGCAATTATATTTAATCCGGAACTTACTAAACGGTTAGAAAGGGAAGGAGCTAAAACAGGAGATGTTCAGCTTTCTCTTTCATGGAACAATTATAACGATTTAGATATACATTGTATTGATCCATTGGGAGAGGAAATTTATTTCTCTCGCAAGCGATCGCAGTCAGGGGGGGAACTTGATGTTGACATGAATGCGGGTGGAAAGCAATCAAAAGAGCCAGTAGAAAACATTTATTGGCCTCCTGGTGGCGCACCAAGTGGAAAATATCAGGTGTTTGTTAATTATTATGCTCAGTATGATGATGCTGACTTAACTACTTTTACAGTTGGTGTAAAGGAAAAAAGTAAGACTCAAGAATTCTCTGGTTCGATTTCGCGCGGTCAACCAAAGCGACTCATTTATGAATTTACTGTTGAGGGAACCCCACAGCAACCAAAAGCGCAGCCTTTTTGGTATACAGTGCTTATTATCGGTTTATGGACAGCCTTGCTTGCTATTGGTTTATCTCTTGCGCTAGTAGTTGGGCAAAACCTTTATCTCCATCGTCCATTTTTATCAATTCGTCAAGGCGCTATTTTACTTGTAGGTGCATTAGCGGCAGGACTAGTTTCTGGTGGTTCTGCTCAAGCATTGTTGAGTTTAGTTGCTCAGTCAGAATTTCTTGCTAAAACAGGTTGGATTGCTGGCTGGACTCTTTTGGGTGGGCTTTTGGGATGGGGGATGGGCTTTTTTATCTCTAACTTACAAGCTAAACGAGCGATTATGGCTGGTGGTATAGGGGGATTTTTTGGTGCTTTAGCCTTTTTATTGGTTTCTGATAGTGCTGGCGATGCTTCTGGTCGTTTGGTGGGAGCAGTTATTTTAGGGTTCTTTATTGGGTTAATGGTCGTTTTTGTGGAAGTTGCTTTTCGTACAGCTTGGTTAGAAATTCAATATAATCCAAAAGAGATTCGTACTGTCAATTTGGGAATTGATCCCGTCAGTATTGGTAGTGATGCTAAAGCCTGTACTATTTACGTCTCTAATAGTCCATCTGTAGCGTTACGCTACCGATTAAATCAAGGGAAAATTCTCTGTGAAGATGTTGTTAATGGGGTAACTCAGACACTCCACCCGGGGGACACTCAGCGAGTAAGCAATATTACTGTCGTTGTTCGTAGTGCGGATATACCAGAGCAATTAGGGCATCAGAATGGATCTTTACCTTCTTATTCTCAACCTCAGACCCAATTTTCTTTACATATTAAAAGGCAGGTTATTTCTCTGACCAATGGAACTTGCTTAACTGCGGTAGAAATCCCTGGGTTAGAACCAAAAGGTTCTGATGGTGTAGTAGCACGGGTAAATACCAATCCTAAAGATCCTAGTATATTGGGTTTACAAAACTGCTCTCATCGAGCTTGGAATATAACTTTAGCTGACGGTGAGCAAAAGCAGATTGAATCGGGACGCAGTATTAAGTTGGCTACTGGAACGAAAATTAAATTTGGTTCAATTGAAGGACAAATTGCGTAATTTATGAGTTAGGTTTTAAGATTGATAGTAAAACCTACTGAAATAAGTAAATTTGGCTGTTGGCGAATTTACAAATAACCCACACTAGGGTTATTAATTAGCGAATTTCTCCTTCCACCGCACCAAACTTGATTTTGGTGCGAACTGCTAATTTAATACTACGCCCAGGATCAATCTGCTTTTGTTCACCATTAGGGAGTGTTGCTAACCAAGTGCTGTGGGAACAATTTTTTAAACCTAGAACAGTTGGGTCTTTAGGATTATAACTGACCTCTGCCACTATCCCATTAATACCTTGAGGTTCTAATCCTAGAATTTCTTTGGGACTAAACTGGGTGCCATTTGTTAGGGGAATCACTTGACGTTTAAGGTGCAGAGAAAATTGCCCAGGGGATTGCAAGACTGTTTTTTCTAACAGTGGGGAAGATGTATTCTTAGGTTTGTTAAAAAACTGGGGTGAAGTACCTGCAGCACAAACAACAATGGACATCCCTCCGATCATTTGTTGTGACCCTGGGTGCACTTGGTGGGTAGTTCCAGCAGGGATGTCTTCACATAAAATTTGTCCTTCGATGAGTTGATAACGTAGAGCTATAGGGGGTGCATTGTAAGCATAAACTGTACAGATATTAGGATTGCTACCAATACTGACAGGTTGAGAACCAAGACTAACAGTTCGACTTTCCCTAGGATTGTAACGAATTTCTAACCAGGCTTCTCGGAAAACCGCCTCAATAATAGCAATCATTAAACCGATACAAAAGCCAATAGCAGCAGTGCCAAATAAGCGGGCTGCTGTCTGTAAATCTTGACTAATGACAGCTATTAATACAAATAGACATCCACCTAATATACCCCCTGCGAAACCTCCTCCCATACCGCGTAACTTTCCTAAGTTGGGAATACGGAAACTTAAACCCAGTCCTAGCAAACCACCAGCTATACCCCAACAAAGGATTCGTAAAAACTCATTTGGACTCATAGCTCCAATACTCGAGTACAGGTATTGCGCAATTGCTCCGGCGATCGCGCCTGCTAAGAAACCCACCCCGATACCTTCTCGTATGGCTTTGCCTAGTTGTATTCCTCCTTTGAGATACTGAAAAGAGGCACTAAGTAAAGCAATAGCAATGCTTGCACCAATCATTCCGAACCAGATACCAATTCTAATAACAACATCACTCAGGGAGTTAGAGTTTTCATCTAGTATAATGGAGTAAAAAACTTCACCAATTAAAGCACCAATAGCACCACCACCTGCACCCCAAAGAGCGAACTGTGTGGCTTTTCCGGCTATGATATTGTTAATATTGTTGTTCAAGGCTATTTTTTCTCCCCTGTTATATTAAATTAAACAACATTTTAAAAGCTATAGGTTGAATCCCCGTCAATAGCCTAAATTCAGTTCTACCCCCATGGGTATCTCATGCACTGATTTTTCATTACGGATATAAATAATCTATCAGGTGATATGGGTTACACTCTACATGTCTTGATAGGAGGGAAACCACAAAACCACCCAACACCCAACACCCCCCACACCATCGTCATAGACCGTCTCACTGTTGGGAGTTGACCCTTTGGTGCGGATAGTGAAAAGTTTAAATCGCTGTAGTTGAGCCATGAACCTGCTGACCTCCATCCTACGTGATCTCCGAAGGATCTCCATACATTCTTATTATATTGTTTTGTTCCCCCTAGGTTTTTGTATATTTCTTGTTGAACAGATATACCAAATCTACCCTGACTATATTTTAACCAGAGATTGTCAATAGCTCGCAATTCTTCACAGGGAAAATTTTCTGCATCTTCTACTCTTAACCAACCCTCGTTTTGTCTGTTAGCTACTGCTAACATTACATTCCCTGTTTCTTCATCTGCTCTTTTAAACTTTTGAGATTTTAATAAGGTTTCTAATTCTTTGTAGCTGCTAGGTATAGGTACTAAAGATGTTGTTTCTTGTTTCTGCTTACCCCTTCTAGTCTCTAGTAGCGCAGTGATTTCACCTTGCAGTTTAAGGTTTTCAGTTTTACCTACTTTGTTTTGCCCTTGTAATGTGACGATTTGAGGCATCTTATCTAAAGCCTGGGCCCAACTTTCAACTGCATATTGGGCAGCTTCTTTTGTTAAACCCAAATCATTCTGCATTTGGTTAATTAATCTACCTAATAGCACCTCAATAGGAGTGTTGTTAGAATTGAGTAAATCTTTTACAACACCTTGCTTTAAAGCACTGATAAGCAAAAATATTTCTCTTTTATATTGTCCGCAGTAGTCACGCAAAAAAGCTTCGCAACGGTGTGGATCGTCACACAGGGAGCGACCATGTTGAATAATAATCTCTTTTAGCTTTTGACGAGGTAAATCATTCATAATTGCATTTTTGCATATAGGTTAAACTTTGCTAAGATTTTAACAGTTAGTTTTGAAATATAGTGCCTTAAAATGGGTGCGTCTGTAAAGCACTCCCTACAGGATCTTGCATTCAGGGTCCCCTGTGTTTCTTCCCAAGGGAAAATTCTGAACGTAAGGAGGGGCGATTGTATTGCACTTCTATATGGGCGATCGCATGTTTTGTTGATTTACTTTCAGTGCTGTTCCAGAGACAAAAAGTACTATCGCAAATCGCTCCTTACACGAAATTGCACCTGGGGTGGGAAAGGTTCTAAAAATGCGATCGCCAGATATTGTTTTAAGGTTTTTGGATAAAAATAAACAAAAAGGAGTAAAACATGAAGAAGGTAGAAGACTTAACCAAAATTTTTTTGGAGATAGATGAAGAACTTATTCGCAAGGGAGTTGAACCATATACTCGTCCTTTTGCAGCGTGTTCAGAAATTGCACAACATCTGTTTCCTGGAACTAATTTACCTATGGATGATCCAATTTTTCAAAGTATTAATCAAATTTATAGAGATTTTTACGGTTCAGCATATTTACATCTTCCTCCTGCTTATATAGGATGCTTTATGTTTCGAGACGTATTTTTACCCATTCGGCTTCCTGTTATATATGGTGAATTTCTGATTAATCCTATTGATTTTTTAACAGATATACCTGAAACTCAAAATCTAAAGCGATGGCTATTCAAAGATCACAAAGCTGTCTTGACTTTTTTTGATCAGGTTATTGATGTAATGGATTTTGTATATGGAATTGATGATCTTGAGAAAGGAGATAAATTACCCCCAAAAGCAATAGAATTTTTCTATCTTGCAAAACAGCAAATGCAAGCAGCGGCAGCAACATTACTAGGCTCGTTTGATAAATATGCAGTCATCCAAAATTGCTGCCTTGCGACTGAGCTATTGCTGAAGGGCGCGTTAATTGCAAAAAAAATAGATATAGAAACTTTGAAAAAAAAATATGGACATGACCTAAAATGTCTCCTTAAAAAAAATTTTGATTTATTACCTGGACTTAATCAAGACATGCTATCAGACATAATTCATAAACTGCCGGACTATACAAAAAGTAGATATGAACTCAAAGATTTCTCACGTCTGAAACTGGGTGAGGTTTTCATGAAAACACAATTTATTAGTGGTGATATTCTACGGCAGTTTTCTGACCGTAACTCCCGAGCAAATTTTAATATGGGTCAAGAATTAGATGTGACTATCCGTACATTCCCAAAGAAGCAGTTAGAGTAAGATAGAATTTGGCATCAGGGTGATTGTATTTTCTGCAAACAAATTGTTTACTGTCCACTAAGTATTTTACCAATAAAAAACAGGATGTTTTTGGATCAGCAATCGCATGTTATGTAGACTTACTTTCATTGCTATACTGCAGATAATAAGGTATACAAAAGTGTGATCGCACTTCCTAAGTTTTACACTTTTTTACCAGGCGACTACCCTATCGCGAAGCACTCCATTTTGGCGATCGCATTTAGGGTCTCCCCAGTTTCTTCTCAAGGGAAAATTCTGAACGTATAAAGAGGCGATCGCACTTAGGAAATATCCCCCTGTTCTTCCCCAATAGAAAATTCTCAACGTGTTGATGGGCGATTGCGCAGCACTCCCTAAGGGATCTCGCATTCAGTGTTCCCCCCGGTTCCTTCTCAAGGGAAAATTCTGAATGTGTTGAGGGGCGATTGCGCAGCACTCCCTTTGGGAGATCGCGAAGCACTCCCTACGGGAGACAGCACATTCTCAGCTTTATATTGAGAATAACCCAGTCTTCAATTTTTATGAGTCGAAAACCA